>CAZRCY010000021.1:0-20502 GCA_964598735.1 uncultured Candidatus Poseidoniales archaeon | reverse complement strand
GTCCAAATCCAACCATTAACTGATTCTCGAGCGAAATTTACTGGACCTGGGATTTTGTGAGTTGAAGTTAATTCTAAATTTGAATTTAAAAAATGCAATTTTCGATTATCTTCTGAAATAGCCCATGAATTTTCTCCTCTCCATGTTCCTGTATTTTTTCCTTTGAAAGGTAATCGGCTACGATTGATTTCTTTTCCATCGTCTAATGATAATGACACCCAAGATCCTCTTTCATCGAATAGAATAAGATTACTTTCATCCAAATGAATCGATTGAGCATGCGTATCGACATTACCATTCTTATTTTCATTGGTTTTCCAGGTAACATTTTCCCAAGGTTTAGGCCAGTCTGGGATTTCGGTTCTCCAGATTTCTTTGGGTCCTTCTTCACTTGATTCTAAAAAATAAACACCACGATTCATAGATACGAAAGCAAATTTATTCAAATGGGAAGTAATAGCCAAAACTTCAGCATCTAAACTATGTAGCCATAACTGGCTTTCATGCCCAATAATTCCGTTTGAATTTTGTAATTCGGTTCGATTAGAATAGTTTGCTTTCCAATTATTTTCGAGAAGATTCATGCCACCCATCAATGAAACTCTTATCTCTGCATCCATCCAAGTAACTATTGCAATATCTCCGCATCTTATTGCTTGCTGAACTGGAATTGGATAAGGTTGCTCAGGTTCTATCCAATCTGCCATTTTTTTTGTAGTTCTCTGAATTCTTCCATCCATTAATCGAACCAAAATTTCGTCCCCTATTTCCCAAACATGAAGAGCAGGGCCACTCGCAGAGGGTAATGCCATGTTCTGAGATTGAGATTAAGCGTTTTAAGATTGATATTGTAATCGTTTTTTTTTTGCTGGTAATGTTCTTATCTAGGTTCAGCGGGTTGAAAGTTAGGGAGTTACATGGGGCGTAAGAAAGTCCTCATTCCCTTGTAACGACAAAGAAGTTACTATGTTAGCGGTCATATTGGTGAAAAAATGAGTTCTATTTCACTACTTGTTGTTTCAGATCTTGATGTTGGTTCTACCGTTCAAGGTGATGCACTACTAAACATAGGAGGTTGGATAGAAATGGATTCAGTCGATGGGGGTAGAGTTTGGCACCACTCAAGATCGTCAGTACACTTGTGGTGGAGAAATCAGTCACATCTTTTTAGTAATCATTTGGATGAAAAATATAGAAATTCTACAGGCTTTGAAATTTCTGAGGTTTTATTCCTTTCCCGTCATGTCGCAGCATCCGGTCTACCCAGTTTAACATTGCATGCAATAGGTGTTCTTGGTTCAGAGCCTTTAGGCGAAGCAGCAGAATTTGGGGGAATAAACGGTCGGGCAGTCCCCCCCTCTCCTCGCTTTGCTTCACTGTTTAGAAGATTAAATCGGATTGCTAAAAGTCATGGTTTAACCGATGAATTTGATATAACTCTTGAAACAACTCATCATGGTCCCTTCCTCATAACTCCTTCATTATTTATTGAGATAGGATCCACCGCTGAGCATTGGGGTCGTGAAGATGCAGCAAATGTATGGGCTGAAGTTCTTAGTGAAGAGTTAGGATTGAATTCAAGCATGCCTTCATCTCAAAGTAGTGGAGTTGTAATGGTTGGTCTTGGTGGGGGCCACTATGCTCCTCGTCACAGGAATGTATTGTTAGAAACAAATGTATTAACAGGCCATTTGTTGGCGGGTTATTCTTTGAATATGTCTCGTCCAGAGGGAGACTGGGACCCAGTTTCAGATAGATTACCTGAAGGTCCATGGATTAATTCAATCGATGTAGCAATCAAACAGACATCTGAATCCTTTCCGAATCATAAAGTGGTTGCACACCTGGATAGAAAGTCGTTCAAAGGATGGCAGAGACAATCAATTAAGAGATATTTAGAGTCAATAAACATCGAAATTTTTCGACTTGCAGACTTTGTAAAATTTGAATCTTGAATCGGTAATCGTCATAGCCTTACTCTTCTACACAGATTCATGGGGGTACTTGGGCGAGTGGTGGTAACCGTTCTTCCAATAATGCCTAAATTCATTGTTGGTTGGGTTTCACGTCGCTACCATGCAGGAATTAATTTAGCCTCTGCTCTTGAAACAATGAATCGTCTTTCAAAAGAGGGTGCTTGTTTTACAGTAGATGTTCTTGGTGAAGAAATTACAACAATGGAAGAAGCTCAATTTTTCATTGATGAATATGATCGCGTTCTAGATAGTATTGTTGCTCAAAAGATTGATGCTAACTTATCTATTAAGCCGACGGCATTTGGCTTACTGATAGATCCTACTGCTGCAGAAAAATCAATGGAAGAACTTCTTCGTAAAGCGGCCTCACATGATATTTTTGTCCGTCTGGATATGGAGGACCATCGAGTTACTCAAAAAACAATTGATTTGGTATTAAGGCTTCATCAAATAGGGCTAAATAACGTAGGTACAGTGCTACAAGGTAGGTTGTTTAGGACACTAGATGACATTGAATATTTAACTGAAAAATTGGGAGGGAATGCTGATCACAGAATTTGTAAGGGAATATACTTAGAATCTGAAAAGATTGCTCATACAGAAAAAAAATCCATCACTAAGGCAACTAATGAAGCAATTGATGCGATGTTAGAATCTGGTGCTTACACTGCCATAGCATCCCACGATACGGTAGTTATCGAACATTCAATTTCGTCACTAAAAAGAATGGGAATGGGTCCAAATATCTCAGATCCTAGGTCTAATGCTGGGTCTTCAAGAATTGGTAAAGGACCAGGGTATGAATTTCAGATGTTATTAGGGGTTCGAGGTGATATTCGTAGAAAACTAGCTAAACAAGGTCATAGGACTCGAATATATCTTCCCTATGGGTCAAAGTGGTACGAATATGGAATACGAAGGTTACGTGAAAACCCAGATGTTGCTTGGCATATCACCAAAGCTCTTCTGATGCCGTGGTCAAATCGTAGATGATTAACTTCTTCGAAATCGTCGTCGAGGTTCTGGCGGTGGATGTAAGTATATTCTTCGGATTTGTGAGGCCTCTCTCCTTCCAGTAAGAGTTCGTCCTCGACCCGTATGAATGGCTCGAATCCTCCATTTCCTTCCTTCAAATTCGATGATAGAACCACAAATAAAAATTTCTTCCGGATCACTTTCTTTTATTGAAGTTCTACTTTCTTCACCTTCCGTCATCGTAATCTTGATTCGTACTAAATCACACCTGACTGCCCATGCTGAAACGACATTGTTGGGTTGAGTAGATTGTACTGATCGTTCTTCTTTCAGATGAAGTTGAGAAACTCTCCATAATTTATCAGCATGGTCAAATACATCATTAACGTGAATAACCTCGTCTTCGTCAACTTCGATTTCCTCAACGAAACTATGAGCTCCGTCTGATAGGGTGAATTTTATTCTAACTTCCTTAGGTGGTCTAATTTCTAGTAAGTAGATGTGGCTACATCCTTCACATCGTACTCTGTAATCGGTGCCCGCTCCTTTGTTTTTTTCAGAAAGTATCTCATGAATTTGCCAGGTTCCGCAAGAAGGACACAATTCAATGTGAACTAAATCCTCATCTGCATCTTCATTTGCCACATCCATAACTGGTTCCCCTCCACCTTCTGCTTTATGCCTGTTGATGACGAAATTCAAAGCAGTTGGGTGAGAGGCATGGTTATGGATGGAGGGGGTTTACCTCAGTTCTCTCAAGAGGACATCATGACTGCGTTGCTTTCTGAATCTAAAGACAGAGATCAAGAGGAGCCTGAAATAGCAGCCAACATCACTCAACAGATGCTGCACATGGAACTAGATCCTCTTCCTCGATCCATGAGGTCAAGATTTAGAGACATTGTCGAACGTCTATCTCCAAATAGATTAATCGAAGTAGGGGCGGGTATAGGTCATCTAAGTGCTTGGTTTCATGATATTTGGGTTGATTCTAAACATCCTGAATCATACGTAATGATAGAAGAAGGTAACCGATTTGGCGTAATACTCCAACGAATTGTTGATCGATTTGATGCAAATTCTTGGTGTTCGGTATATGTCGGTTCTTGGGAATCGATGTCAAGTGAGGCAACAGCATGGCTTGCTGCTAATGCCTCAACTCCAGAAGTAGCCAGAACTGGGGCTCCTCTACCCGTTCCTGCAGATGTTGTTGTTGTGCACTCAGATTGGAGAGGACAGGTTCAAGATGTGGTAAATGCACTATCTTTAGTACGCCTGGGTGGCGTAGTTCTCACTCCTGAGCCATTGGTGCCTACTGCTGATGTCGGTGATTATCCCTCTGGAAAACCTACAAATGACCAACAAATGAAAGTTGAAGTTTTCAATCAATGGATTCGTCATATGAAAGATTGGAATCAAAATCAAGCGGTTGGATTCACTGAGGTAGGAGGAGGGACGATTGTTGCTATTCGTCGTTTGGTTTAGATTTCCTTCGTTTGTACCAAATCACTGATGCAGCAATCAAAAATCCACTCAGTCCCAACAGACCTGCAGTAATAGTTTCGGAATTTTCTGCGATTGTGTAAGAAATGTGCTTAGGGCAATCTGGTATTCTCGATATTTCAGAATTCGGTTCAAATGCAAGAGCTCGGCCATCAAGGGAGTTGGACCCTGTTGGAAGTGGTATATCCATATGTGTCAAAGCAGTAACTGCAACATCGACTACCACTGAATTTTCCATTTCTCCTAATACTGTATCTCCCCCCCTTACCATCATTAATGTGGTTCTATCAATTTCTGTAGATGGACTATGTGAGAATTCAAAAGATCCTCCCCCACCATGGTCACTTGTGATAATTACTAACCATTCCTCAAATGGATCGCGGTCATCTAATATTTCTAGCAATTCGAAAGCTCGTTGATCTGCAAGTTTAACCGCATCAACATATTCTTCCGATAGAGGAGAAAAACCATGTCTATGTCCAGCATAGTCTGGATCATCATAAGCAACGAACAAGACATCCAAGGAAGAGTCGTCTTGTAGTATCTCTACCGCTCTAGCATGTAGATCTTCATCTTCTTCAAATCGTTCTTGAGTGTCTGCTATATCTCTGCCAATTATAGTGGAGTCTATTGGTTCCCAATAAACGAGACTTGTGGTTTCAAGTGATGGGTCATGGGCTTCAATTAATTCAAAAATATCGGGATTAGAATCTAATTTATGGTTGGCGAATCCATTATCAAAAACTCCATGCCGATCACACCAAACCCCCGTTAACATACTCGACCATGATGGTCCAGATACTGAAATTGGCCCAACATCAGAAGAATATGTCCATGCGCCTTCCTGTTGCATTATACCAAATGCACTATTATCCTCCGAGGAAACAATATTCGCAACATCTCCTCTAACTCCATCAATTCCAATGATTAGTACTTTGTTTGAAATGATAGGTGTTAAAAGATCATCTTGAAATTCAAACAACTCACTCCGGGAATTATTTATTGGGGGTTCGCCATTTACTGCTTCAAATAATTTTGCAGCATCTAATTTACCATATCCAAGTAAATCATCATGGTCTGGGTTTCCATTACTTGCAGAATTCATCAAATGATTTTTCATGGATTCAATTGCATCTTGTCCACCATCAACTGCTCCAGGTTTAAGATTCGGTGAACCCTCAAGGGTTAGCGCAATGGCCCCCGCCGCATATGCTGTTGCTGCACTAGTACCAGAGGAAGAGCCCCATCCATATTGGATAGCACCACTAGAATTTGTAGCCATCAATACTGCTACTTCATGTCCTCCTGCAGTAATTTCTGGTTTCATATCAGGATCACTATTCGGTAACCGGGGTGGGAAGAAACCCCCATCGTTATCTCCTTCACTACTACCTTCCCATATCTCTCCAAATCTATCATGTCCTCCAACACAAATGACTCTTTGAATTGAACCAGGACTTTCTACATCTCCATCATCATCTGGACCACCATCATTTCCTGCTGCTGCAACAACGAATATCCCCAAGTCTAATGCGTCTTGAACGGCATTTTCTGACTCATCAGTTGATTGTCCAAAGAATCTGAATCCGGGGCTGCCGCCCAAACTCATGCTAATGATATCGGTTTCTTGATTGATGCACCAATTAACTGCGGAAGCAATTGTTTCATCATTTCCTGATCCTGAATAGTCTAATGCTTTAACCACATGAAGAGAAACACCTTGGGCAACACCCGGAATACTTCCATGAGCAACTAAAATACCTGCCATAGCAGTTCCATGTCCTTCATCATCATATGGTTCGCTTCTATTGTCTATCAAGTCTAACCAACCTGCTAGTTGAATATCTCTAAGATGGGGGTGATTCAGTTCAATTCCTGTATCAATTATGCAGACCTGTACGCCGCTGCCAGACCAACCCCCCATTTTATCGAAACCACTTGTTGAAAGATGATCATAATGCCAATCAATAAGTTGGGGTGAGGGGCCACTGAAACTTAGGCCCTCATCGTCAGCGAAGAAATATAGTGCTCCAATAGATACTGATAGAATCATCATTAAACCTAAAACAACAGCAACGACAAATCCAGAAGCACTAGAATCCTCATTCATCACACTCCCTATGATTTCTGACCAAGAGTGTTCATAATCATAATCGTACAGGCTTCCTGATTGCCACACAGAAAACCATCCCGTGATAAAGGATAGTCCCACCATACAACAAATTATGCCACCGAGAAAAAGTATCACATTTCCAAGTCCAGAGAAACCAGACTGCGGTTCAGAAGTAGTGTATCCGATAAAAATCGAAATAAATCCTGAAACAAGTAGAGTCCAACCTGAAAATTTGAGGATTTTAATCAAAAACTCCCTATTTTTATCTGGAAAGAATTCAAGAATAGTTTGGATAATAAATCTGTGATACCATCCCATCCTAGCTCACTCCAAATTTTTGAACCTCAAGTTCTTGGAATAGCTTCAACCAGTTCAGTGATGGCTTCAACGGCCAGCTTTGCTTCATCTAATGTATTGTAAGCGTATGATGAAAATCTCAATGAACCTCTAGGTGTTTGATTTTCATGGAACCAAGGATCCACACAGTGCAGTCCGCTTCTTGCATATATCCCAAATGCTTCATCCAATAGCATTGAGAATTGATGGGGGTCTCTTCCTTCCATTAAAATTGAGGTTATTCCTCCTCTTTCTTCTGCAGATTCGGGTCCAATAATAGACATGCCATCCAAGTCCTTTACTCCATCAGAAATGATTGTATTAATTTCAACTTCTCTCTGGTGGACCTGTTCCATAGATAATTCATTTAGTATTTTAACGGCAGAATTTGTGCCATAATATCCAGCATAATGTCCTAGTCCACCTTCTAAGTGGGGTGCTCCCGGCTTGAATGTAAATCCATCCAATGAAGAATGGGAAACAGTTTGCCCTCCTGCTGCAATAGACTTCAATTGGTCAAATCCCTCAGGAGAACCTATTAGAGCTCCCATTCCAGACGGTCCCATCATTTTGTGTATGCTAAATGCAACAAAATCAGCTCCTATTTTTCTAATATTGACTGGTCGATGAGGTACAGATTGTGCAGCATCTAGAAGGTATAAAGCATCGTAATCTTTTGTTATCTTTCCGCATTCTTCAGCTGGAATTGAAGTTCCATCAAGATTTCGAGAATGACTCAATGCAACCATTCTAAGATTACTTCCAGCTTCCGAACATAGTTGTTCAAACTGCTCAAGGTCGAAACGTCCATTTTCATCTGTTCTAGTAACCTTAACTTCAACACTTTCTTGCATTCTCCAAGGAATTGAATTTGAATTGTGTTCCTTATCAGAAATGATAACTATATCTCCTTTAGACCAATTAATTCCATGTGCAACTTGGTTGATTGCTTGAGTTGTATTTCTGGTAAAAACAACATCAGAAGGCCCCTCTGCCCCGATTAACTTTGCAATTCCATCTCTCGCAGAAAATTCAGTTCTAGTCACTGCCATGCCCCATTTATGGGCGCTTCTTCCACCGCAGGATGGTTCTCTGGTGTAATAGTGGTTTATAGCGTCAATAACTGGCTGTGGTCTAAGAGTTACACACGCGTTATCGAGATATATTGGGCCGTTCTCAGAAATGGTAGGAACAGATTCACGCAGTTGTTTTAGATTCATCACCATGCCTCCTCTATCGGGAATAAGTCCGGTACTGATGTCTCACTTCCACATTTATCGCAAATAATTGTATAAGGGATTTCCATTCCACATTTGTTACAATCTTGTCCAACAGGATTCATCTCTTCACACCCTTCCTTAGGGCACGGGGCGATGATGATTCCTTCATCAGTCATTTGCATCATACTTATTTCTCCACAGTTAGGGCATGTTCCTGATGAGTTGTCTGTGCCACTTACTTCTATACCTGCTTGTCTAGATCTTTCTGACTCTATGGTAGTTGTACTATTCCCTAACATAAATTGTGGATACCATAGAATTAGGTTGAAAATAAGGATGAAAGTCCAAGTTGATAGTAGATGTAAGACATATGTGAACATTCTAGAAGATTCAAATGGAGGTCTTGGAGAAACATGATGTGCTCCAGCCCAAGCAGAGATATTCACTGATACTGCAAACAAGAAAAGCATTAATGTCCATCCTGCGAGACTGTGATCTCTTCTAGCACGTTTTTGTTCCCTTGAGTCTGGATGAGGGTGGTTTACTTCAACATGAAGATCTCTGGTTTCGGAAACCGATCGGTTAAGAATAACTGTCAATATAAACAGCATAACAATATTTGAGATATATACTGGTAATGCTGATAACAATCCAGTATCTTGGGGGAATGAAGGATTAGATGAGTGTACTGATACCATTCCAATTTGTACTGCTACTATCCCAGCTATCAGATAAAGAGAATGTGACCGCATAAGTGGATATATTGTCCAGTTGATACCAATAGCAGCAATCCATAATGCTCCGCTAAGTAATGTGAGAAATATTGCTGCTGCATTTGCTTGAAGAATACCAGAATCAGGATTGAATGGATTAATACCCATTGTATTGTAGTCCCCTCCACTTGATAGTTCTCCGACTCCCAAGTCCCAAGCACCGGCAATAGACCCGAGAATCGCCAGTCCAACTGCCATCAGGTGCGTACTGGTCCAATTTTTACGAACTAATGTGTACATGTACGGAAATTCGGTAATCATTCTATCAAGAGTTTCTAAGCGTGGATGCCAATTTCTGGTATTTGTAAATAAATTCGTATCAGAAAGGCGAGCCATGTCGTCTGGGAACTCGATCCCATCCAACACCTCGCGTTCTTTCATGATTCCATCAAGGCAAGGCCAGTCATGAATGCACCGATGATTATCGTTGGAATGGCGCCGAGACGGAGATTTGAACTCCGGAGGGAAAATCCCACATGATTTCCAGTCATGCGCAATACCAGGCTATGCGATCTCGGCAGTAATCAATCCGAGAACCCCTTTGGTTTTCACGCTACCGCCCGAAGAAAACTTAGATGTACTGGAAATCCAATAGGGATTATCTCTGTTGGAACATCTGGGGAGGGGGGGGAACAACTGTCCTTTGGGGTGTTCTCCTTCTTTGCCTAGCAGTGTTCATTGGCAACGGTGTTTGCCAAGGATCGGGAGAAGAAGTTGGGCGTGAACGGATTACTCGTACGAATAGTATCATAGACAACAGTACGACCAAACTCAATAAACCATATATCAGTAGATTTGGGTCAACCATGGTTAGTAGTAAATGCATTCGTATATGAAGTGGTGTAAATTGCCAATGATGCAATCCTCAAATGAAATCTGTCGATATTTTTCCGTAGCGATTAAACCGAAGTCCCGATTCGTTAAGATGACGCCACTGTGGCTTAGGGGTATAGCGACGCCTTGGTAAGGCGTAGGTCGCGAGTTCAATTCTCGCCAGTGGCTCTTCTGGTAATTACCATATTTTGTTATAATCTACATATCGAGAATGAACATTCTTGCATGTTTATAGACTCTAAATATTGGGCGTTAGCCTTGAGGGATAACTCCCTCGGATGGGATAAAATGACGATAACGGGTAAGCACAAGAATTCATCTAAGGGTGAATCTATGGAAGAATTACGATTGGAAGTTGAGGAATTGCGTGAATTGGTGCATACACTTCTCACGATAATTATGCAAGAAGCCGATGGTATTCAGACTGGTGCTGCACCGATGATTCCAAATCATCCGAAGCGACGATTCAGTATGTAGTCAATACAATACTGGCTCATCATCATGCTGTCTCCAGAGGTACCATACTGCGCATGTTCTGTATGGTTTCCATATCTCTGCTCTTTCCAATATCTCGGAATCCTTCATTCCTTCTTTGCCTTCCAATGCTTCAATTGATCGAATTACCCCTATATCTCCCAATGGTAGGATGTCAGGTAAATGTAGAGAGAAAATCATCGCCATTTCTGCAGTCCATGGGCCAACACCCCATATTTCAGTCATAATCGATTGAATTTCATTTTGGCTCTTTGAATCCCATTTAATTCGTCTCAGTAACTCAGCAGAATCACATATCCCTTTCAATGTTCGAATTTTCATTCTGGATAGTCCAACATTCCTCAATGATTCTTCATCTGAGTCTAAAATCTTAGAAGAGTCAAATTTACCTCCCAGAAACTCAATTAATCTAAACCAGATTGCATCAGCAGCTATGGCTGATATTTGTTGGCCCACCACTGCATTACACATTGTGATTACTACATCTCCTAGACCCTGAAGAGGTGGTTCTTCCGCAGAATCAATAATCTTCGATATAATTGGGTCTACACTTCTAAGATGTTTTTTTGCATCTTGCCACCAAATCGGTGAGGTTGAAGGTGACTCCATATTTCGCAATTTCGCCGTTCCTTTGAAAACACTCGCCTATGTCCGCAGTCCATGGTCTCAGAGAAGAGTATACTAGTTGCGGCTGTTTTGGTATTCGTTGGATTCGTAGCAGTGTCAGTAGTTTTCGAAGATTTCGGGGTTACGACTGATGATGAGAGAATACAAGATGGCTGTCTTAATGGGCACGGTGCTGCGGTAACTCACGATCACGTTTATCTCGATATTTGGATTGCAGATGAAAATGGGAATCTACAACAAATTGCACCGTTAGAGAATGAAGGAGCAGGTACAACTGATGGATGTATGAAGTTCGTACATACTCATGATGCTAGACCTTACGGAGAAGGTGCATCTGCTCAGGAAGTCACAGCTTATCTTCATGTGGAGACGCCTTTCCAAATCAATATTTCAATGAAACATTGGTTCGAGATTTGGGATGAAGAGTTCCCTCAATCTTACGGGGATTGGGACCAGGTTGATGATACTCATGAGATTGTTGCAACAAGAAATGGAGAGGTAATCGAAGATTTTTGGAATGAAAAATTAGATGGTCAATCTGATATCATTCGTTTAGAATATAGGCAGAAATGATTATCCTTTAATCACCGCCAGTGGCGATAGTTTCGCTACTGGTCTTGCGAGATTTGCATTGTTTGTCAGCATGATTACTTCATCCACATTTTTGTATGCTGCAGGGGCTTCTTCGGCAATAATTGATGGAGTTCTGGCTCTTACCTCAATCCCTTTCTCTGAAAGTGAGGAAATAAGTTCGGCTGAATCTATACTTTCACGTGCAGCCTTTCTAGACATCCTTCTTCCTGCTCCATGACATGATGATGCAAATGCACGGTTTGAGCCGGTTTGAGGCCCGGCTAAAACCCATGAAGATGTACCCATATCCCCCGGAACTAATACAGGTTGACCGATAGATCCAAATTTTGACATTAGCTCAGAATGATCTCCACCTAACGCCCTCGTGGCACCTTTACGATGCACACAACATTTGCATGATTTGCCGTGAACAACATGATCCTCAATTTTTGCAATATTATGGCTCACATCGTATACAACTTCTACGTCTGCTTCTCTTCCAGTGATTTTACGTAATGTTTTACGGAGCCTTTGAGTTAATGCTGATCGATTTGCAAATGCATAGTTTCCAGCAGCATGCATTGCATCAAGATATGCTGCACCTTCTTTGCTATGGATTGGTGCAGCAGCCAGTTGACGATCTGGTAATGAATAACCCCAATGGTCTGCTACCCATTCTCCCCCATCTTTTCGATATTGTTGTTCTATTCTATCCACGTGTTCACTACACACTTGATGTCCCAATCCTCTTGAGCCAGTGTGTATCATTGCAGTTAATCCTCCTTCAACAAGTCCAAATGCAGAAGCAGCCTTTTCGTCTACAACTTTGTCAACAATTTGTAATTCTAAGAAATGATTTCCACTTCCTAGTGTTCCAAGAGCGCGTGATCCTCTTTGCATTGCACGTTCAGAGACCGCATATTCTTCTGTCTCCAATAGCCCATAACTTTCGATAGAATGTAGATCTCGAGACTCTGCTAATCCTAAATCTACAGCGGCCGAGGCTCCTCCAGCGAGAATAGAACTTAGTTGAGTTTTATTGATGTTTACTCCACCTTTTGACGAAGCTCCAGCGGGAATAGCATTGAAAATTCTACGTGCCCATTCTTTTCGCTCTTCTCCCTTTGGAACCTCCAAATCGATTGAAAGTAAGCGCACTCCACAATTAATGTCGAATCCTACTCCACCCGGAGAAATCGCTCCTCCTTGTTCCCCTGCTTCAATATCTGTGGCAACAACACCTCCAATCGGAAATCCATACCCATAATGCCAATCAGCCATGGCCCATGCTTCTCCAACAATTCCTGGCATAGATGCTGTATTCACAACCTGCTGGGGAGATCTATCGTCAGCAAGATCGTTCCAGAGGTTTTGATCAGCGACCATCATCGCATCAACTTTCATGGAACCATGTTTTTTGATCCGTACAGTGGATTCATCCTCACGGATTGCATGTGCCTTCCATGATGGTTCGTCCATATCTTACCCGCGTATGACTGCCTTCATGTCAATTGCGGACAGAATCGCACATCTCGGCTTGTTTGCAGGTTGGCTTGAAGTGCCGGGAGTGAGTCCGTGGGGTATCAGGGTGTTGACATGACGTTCGGGGACATCGATTCTCCTTATTTCCATGAGAATGGTTTTGTGAGGAAAAAATGTCGAGTTTCAGACCTTTGGTTTTGGACTCGAGATCATGAAAGAACCACTAGCGGAGATACCGATGAAGACGAATATACGTTTATCGGAGCACCAATTGTAAAAGGATTCAATCAACGAGGTAAGGCATTGAAGGATGTAATGAGAGATACCTTTATCCAATTTTTTGAAAAGCGTGCTCACACTGCAGTTGATCCTTATCCAATAATTGCTAGATGGAGAGATGACATCCATCTAACTATTGCTAGTATTGCTGATTTCCAACCTCACGTTACATCAGGAGAAGTACCCCCTCCCGCTAATCCTCTAACGATTTCTCAACCTTGTATTCGTTTGACAGATGTTGCAGCTGTTGGAAGATCTGGTCGTCATTTGACTACATTTGAAATGATGGCACATCATTGTTTTAATCGGCCTGACGATGGCGATGTTCATTACTGGATTGATGAAACAATTCGTTTTTGTGACGAATTATTCACTCAAGACTTGGGAATAGATAGCATGGAGATTTCGTATGTCGAGAATCCATGGTCAGGCGGAGGAAATGCTGGCCCTGCAGTAGAGGTTATCGTTGGAGGTCTTGAGTTAGCAACTCTAGTTTTCATGAATCTGCAAGAAGATGAAGATGGAGATGTGGAAATTAAAGGAATCAAATATAGTGAGATGCCCTTACAAATAATTGACACTGGTTATGGACTTGAGAGATTCTGCTGGGCTGCTGCTGGAACTCCTACAATTTATGAAGCAATTTACCCTGAAAGTGTAGCATGGCTTCGTGAACTTTCATCATTTGATTCTACACTTAATTTTCTGGGAGGAGTAGATGTAAATCTACTTCTTTCTGAACTTAGTCGTTTGGCAGGCATTCTAAATATTGATGTAGGAACAGATGTTGATAGTCTATACAATCGACTAATCGAACGATTAAATGAGAGACAAGTGTCTCTAACAGTTGAACAATTGAAATCAATTACAGAGCCATTATCATCTATTTATGCAATTCCTGACCATATGCATGCTCTTTGCAATATGCTAGCGGATGGATTGGTACCTTCGAATTCTAAAGCAGGATACCTGGCCAGAATGATGGCTAGAAGAACTTGTAGGATGAAAGACGATCTCGGACTCACAATTGGGCTAGAAGAAATTGGCGCACATCATCTAGATGTAAATCTGACAAATAGTGTTTCTGAGATGCAACGGGAGAATATTCTAACGATCTTAAAGCTTGAGGAGGCACGATACAGAGAGATGTTGAGAGCAGGAGAAGCAGCTGTAAGAACTGCATTCAAGGACATTTCAAGCAATGCCGAAAATATTCCGTCTAATATTTTGTTTAAGCTTGCCGAAGAGAGAGGATTACAACCTGAAATGGTTGTGAGTATCGCGCATGAATCAGGATGGCCTAACGTTTCAGTCCCCGTTGGATTTGCCGCTGAAATGGCTGCCAGACATGCTGAGCAAGCTCGTGTTTTAGCCAAATCAAAATCGGAGAATTCTTTGTCAATTTTTAACACATTTCCTCCGACCGAGAGGATATATTACGAAGATACATCTCAAGTACAATTTGATGCCAACCTCTTAGGATGTTTACCTGTCCCTGAATCAATCAACATGGGTTCTGAAGCCATAGGAGTTGCAACTCATGCGATTATTCTGGACCGTACTCTTTTCTATCCTGAAGGAGGAGGGCAATTAGCAGATCAAGGATATATTTCTTCCAATGGAAAATCGGTTAGAGTCATTGATACTCAATTGTCAAATGAAGTGGTAATTCATCTTACTGATGGACCCTTATCAGAAGGTTCTGTTCAAGGCGAACTAGACTGGAAACGAAGAAAACAACTGATGGATCATCATACTGCTGTTCACATTGTAGGAGGTGCAGCAAGAGAGGTATTGGGAGGACATATATGGCAAGCAGGATCTAACAAAGGAGCTCGTTACGCACGATTAGATGTTACACACCACAGTAGATTAGATCGTAATGATTTAGATGCAATTGAAGATTTAGCAAACAGTGTTGTTGCATCTAGTCCAATGGTAGAGAAGATGGTTTTACCGAGAGCGGAAGCTGACGCTCGTTTCGGTTTTGAATTGTATCAAGGGGGTCCTCCAAAACATTCTGAAATTCGAGTCATAAAAATTGGAGAATTTGATGTTCAGGCATGCGGAGGAACACACCATGACGATGCAGGCATGGTTGATTACATTCGTGTAATACGTTCTACACTAGTTCAAGATGGTGTTGAAAGACTGCATATCCTAGCAGGTTCTGCAGCAAGAGAGCACGCAAAGAGTCAGGAAGATCTTCTCACAGGTGCAGCCGATGTTCTTGGAGTTCAACCTGAAGATTTACCCTCTGCTGTAACTCGTTTCTTCTCAGAATGGAAAGACCAGAAGAAGAGAATTGAAGCATTAGAAGCTGAAATAGTTCGATTAAGAACATCTGGAAGTGGAGCAGATACTTCTAATGTCGAGGGTGTCAGGATTGTTGTAATGGAGGTTGATGGAGGAATGAAGCAAATGCAGGCCATGGTTAAGGAACTAACACTAGATTCCTCTGTTCCTACTATCGCAGTACTTGGTAGCCGTGATGGTGGCGGAAAGTTACTCGTTGCTGTTACTGAAAACACTGTTGCTGCTGAACGAGTAGATGCTTCTGCATTAATTCGAGAAATCGCCCCTCATATCTCAGGTGGAGGTGGAGGCAGACCAACTTATGCTCAAGCAGGTGGGTCTAATCCTGATGGTCTTGATGCATCTTTAGATGCCGCTAGACAATTGCTTGGAGTTTAATTTTCTTCAGGTTCTAATGTAAATCGATTCATAAAGTCCCAAACCATTTGAGTTGTCTGGATACCTGTGGGATTTGCAGAAGGATATGGATTATGATCTGCTAAATGCAGAGTAATTAGTTGTACTTCTACATCTTCATCACAATCGGTATAACCTTGAATAGAATAATCAGGATATTCTTCAATCATTTCAGGTAGTATTCCCGAACATCCATTCATCTCCGCCCATGTTGCAATGTTTTGCAATGCCCCCTCATCTCCAACCAATGAGCTATCAAAGATTACTGACGAACTATGCGAATTAGAATAAGGAATAATTGCATCGAGAATTCCATGAACTTCAATAATCGGTGTAGGGCTAAATGATGGGTCTGCATCTTCCAATAAGTATAGTGCCATACAACCACCTGCAGCAAAAATATGGCTTGCTTCATTGGCTAATTTTTGTGTCATTGCACACCCATTCGAGTGGCCGGAAGCATATATTTTCGAATCATCAACTGAGTAATTTGTGGAAATTAATTCAATCATATTGAGAATAAATCCTACATCATCAATTCCGATATCGTGGGCTACTCCACAGCACCATCCAGCATTCCAGGAGTTTTCGTGTCCTTGAGGATATGCTATTATTACTCCATGTTCTTCTGAGATTCGATTCCAATCAGAATAATTATGCATGTTGTAATTTGTTCCTGTGTATCCATGCATGTCTACCACCAATGGATATGATTCATTGGCCGTATATGTCGAAGGAAGTAAAGTCAACCAACATCGTTCAAGTTCATCATATTCAATACACACTTCAGTAAAATTTTCAATTTCAATTGTTGGTTCTATCTCTACTATGATTTCTTCAACGTCTTCCTCGATGCATCCTGCTAAGCACGTAGAGAAAAGAAGGAAACTGATAATGAATTGAATTTTCATTCATTCTCATCTCCTGATTCTTTGGAATATCGACTCATGAAATCCCACATTATTTCATGTGTATCGTAGAGGTTTTGATTTCCTGCACAACTCCACACAAAATTGTATGATATGCCATCACAGATGTCGTTTACATACAGATTATGTCCTCCTGCATATGAAGTGAATAATGCCACCTCGGTATTATTCTCACAAGAAGTAAAACGCTGAATACTGTATACTGCATTCGGATCGTTAGAATCAACAATTGGTCCATCGCAGTTGTTGAATGCAGCCCAATCGTATAGATTCTCTACCGCTCCATTTTGTATTGCCTCTATGGTTCGAGCATCTTCCTCAAAAAATGTAAGGCGTCCAGAATTCGTATATTGGGCAATTTCATCTAGTACACCGTGCATTTCCATAATGGGAATCGGAGAATATTGGGAATCATCAGTGAATCCGAGATAGCCGGAAGTGCATGCAACTGCGGCAATCAAATGACTAGCCTCCAAGGCCATTCTTTGAGACATTTGGCACCCATTTGACCAACCTGTGAAGTATATTCGATTTTCATCCACAGGATATTCTTCGGTAATATTGTTGATCAATTTGATTAGGAATCCTGAATCATTGATATCCTGTGCCTTTGCATCTCCACAACAAACTCCTGAATTCCATGATTCTTGATTTTCTCCAAATGCTCCACTATTTGGAATTGCTAGTCCTTCTGGATGAATTACTATTGCACCAACCTCATCAGCTAACGAGGTAACGCTCGTGTAATTTCTCATTTCAAAAGATGAGGCCGCCCATCCATGTAGTTCGAAAATAACAGGTGATTTCGATGATAAATTTACATTTTCAGGAAAATATGTAAGCCAACATCTATCCCATCCTTCAAACTCAAAACACTGGTATACATCGGAATCCGGGACAACAAAATCCGATAAAATTTGGTCTTGCTGTCCTTCATTTATTGAATCCTCATTTTCAATACAACCAGCCAAACAAAAAGAAATGAGAAGCAACGAAACCAACACTGAGTTGAGATGCTTCATGTTTATCCCTCTATGGAGTAGGTGAAAAATCATACCCCAAATGTATTGAGGTAACATTCCCGGAATTATCAAAACTAGTCATGATTCGTCTTCTAATCTTTGTAATGCTTCAAGAGCTTCTTTATCAAAGATTGATGCGGCTCTCAAAATGGCATCAGGGAGTGAAAACCATTCTCCTTCTTCTATTTCATCAGGTTTAGGCTTAATCTCAGGTCTCTCATTCAAATCAACTAGATATGTGAACGAAACGTATTGAATTCCTTCTGCACTGAAAATTCGTTCTTGAATGTGGCAGAAGTCATCTCCTGGATGAGCTTCTCCCGACTCCCCCTTCGGGTCAGCAATTACAATTTCAATTCCCATCTCTTCGTATGCTTCCCGTATTGCACCAATTCTAGGGTGCTCTGAATAATCGAGATATCCTCCAGGTAAAGTCCAAAATCCTTTGAAATGTCCTCGAAGCACTTTTCCGAGTAATACGTGTCCAAGATTGTCTCTGATTATTACTTTTGATACCAATCTATGCATCGTTCGATATACTGATTCCCTTGCTAGGGGGTGAACTCCTGAATCGGATACAACATGGTCTTTCCAAGCCCAATTTGCGGGCCAATCGATATCTGGTGTTGCATAAATTACGGTATGGATTTGAGTCCCATCATCAATTGTATTGATTCTTTTTTGAGTCCATTTAATTCCCATTTTTTCTACTTCATCTTCCGTAGGTAAACGGATTATCCATCCTGATTTTCCAGTATCCGTTCTACCAGGGATAGGAATTTGCGGGCCAAGTCCTTGTGCATCAACGAGTAATAATTTACCATCATGCTCTAGGTGGAGATGACGCCGATCCATGCCCACAGGCAGGGGGTGTCAGTCATCAATCCGACGATACTAATTTTCCAAGATTCTACTGAATTCATCTAAACTCCGTACTGCTTCAATCATTTTCTTTTCTTCTTTATCATACGATTTCCATTCGCCAATAAATGGAACTGCATCCAATTCTTTGATTAATGGTTCGAATCGATTGTACAAATTTGATGCAGAACCAATGTAGTTGTTTTTGATTTTTATTTTGGAGTTTCGACTTTTTCGTCGAATGTTTGAGATTAAGATAGGATCTACTGTTATTTTACTTCCACCTTGATTGGTAATTGTAGCTGTGCAAGCAAAATCTTCACCTTCGTCCAATAATGTATTTTCTGTAATTGAAAATTCTTCTCCAGTAGCGTACATTGTCCAACCCCAACTTGGACCACTGTCTCCCCCGCCTGAGTCGTAGTATGGGACAAGTTTGACACGTGGTCTTTTTCCAATACGAATCACGTTTGAATGTTCAACTCTATCTCTGTACCATAAGAATTCATGATATATCCTCAATTCAGGAATTATTTCATTAGAATTTCCTGCCATATATTCTCCATCCTTTTGTGCTACGTTGAGCACTGCCTCTTCCTCTTTATGTAGGCCCAATAGTAAATATATGCAAAGTGGAATGAAACAAATGGTAGGGCAAATCAATGATGCAATTGGATCCCCGTCACCCAAAATCGGTAAAAATATCCCCACTATGATTATTATAACTCCAATCATAGTGATGACATTTCTACTTTTTATCGATTTTTCATATCTTTTCTTCGCTGTTTTTAAATTTTGATTATTAGATATAAAATATCCAAAATCTAGATAATTTCTTTTGCCGTAATAATTTCCTTCTACAGGTTCATGCATAATCGATTCAGAAATCGACACAAGTTCCTTTACTTCTGATTTTGTTAATCCTTCAGGAAGATAATGAGTAAACGATTTTGTTTCAATTGTGATGTATTTTTGGTCCTCTTCAACGGTCTTATCGAGAGAATTCAACTCATCTTCAAGTGAATCAAATTCATCCATAATTTTCGCTTAACGGTTAAGTTGTAAGTATGTCGCCGTATTGAATCAATCATATCAGATTCTTCTGGCTGCTCTTAGCATGTCATCTGCCAATTCTTCAACAATATGTCTTCCTTTGGGCCATGCCCACCCTATTGCCATGGCAACAACTGCTAATGCCCCCCAACCTAGGTAATTTGATGCACAAATTTCTGCACTTGCAAGATTAGTGCATTCGTCGGTCGTTGCAAAACCATTCAGTGCAGGAATCAGAGTTCCTCCTGAAAACATTAGGATTGAAGTTGCCATCAAACCAGCCCACATATTTCGACTACTTCCTGGATTCAATTGCCATTTTTTATTCCTGAGTACAAGAACAAATGGAACAAGAATAAGGATGGAGATTATTGGAGGAATCAATCCACTATCACTTGGAAATAAATCTGTAAAGACTGGTGAAGACATTACAGTGGCAGACGCGCCCATCGCGATAATAAGGCTAGGAGCAAGGTGATTTCCATGAGCTAAAATAAACGAGGCAATCGGAGCAGTTAGGAATATTGTTCCATGAATTAAGAGTAGCAACATATCTAATTCTTGAATTCCAGTTAGTTCTGAACCAGGTTCAATAAGAGAAAGTACAATCGCAGGTGCAACCAAGAGGAGTGCTAATCCCCAAGTTAATGGATGCTCATCTAAATCTCGTTGAATAGCATCATCATCAAAGAATTCCTCCACTGCGTCAGTGATGATGAATTCCGACATATTGATCACC
>CAZRCY010000020.1:0-21158 GCA_964598735.1 uncultured Candidatus Poseidoniales archaeon | reverse complement strand
CATAATCTACAGTACTCGAGAAATAATTCATGTGCATTACCTGTGAGCGTGCTTCTGCACTTCCATTTTTGTACAACAACGGATGTAATGCGGTAGTCCCGGAAATCGGCACGATTGTCTTGAGGTATTCGCTACCCATGGCGGCAGCTTCCCATTGAGTTGCTCCCTCGTAGGATTTCCCATAAAGTCCCACATTACCATTACTCCAATCTTGTGTTCCTAGCCATTCAACTGCCGAATGAATTCCCAGTCCTTCTCCAGCGCCTCGATAGTCGAAGCATCCACTACTCTCTTCGGTTCCAAAAACAGCGACTTGGGCAAGAGCGTATCCATGTGGAACAAAATTTTCGAAAATAAACTCTCCACGTCCCGCACCAACGATGTTTGTTGGAGTTGACTCGCTACCTTGTGGTCCGTATGAAAAATATGGAGAAATTATTGCAATAACTGGTACCTTATCTCCGACCTCGGTGTTACTGGGAAGCCAGTAGGATAAATGTACTTCAGCGGAAGTGGGGCCAGACTCCCATACTTCTGATGTATCAACTGAAATCATTGCTTCCTGAACTGGTAGGGCGGTATAGGGGCCTTGTTCTAGGGTATAGCTATACGTACCAGTAGTATTCCATTCCAAAGTATGACGGTCCCAAATAGATGGATAGATTATTTGATCCCGTTCATCTGATGATGTTTCTTCACCAAAACAACCTGAGAAACTCGCGCCCAAAAAAAGAGTCATGAGCAACCACGCCCGCCCCTTCATGATTTGTGGTCTGGACTCTTCCGAATAAATGTATGATTGGTTTCAGCGAGTCCTCATCAACTATGGGTCTCTCGGATAAGCATGGTTGTCGTCGGTGTCATAGGAACTGGCTATTGGGGAAAAAACCACGTTAGAACATTTTGCAAATTGAAAGAAGAAGGGCTAGTCGACAAAGTGATTGTGTGTGATACTGATGAGGCACGCGCTATTAAAATTGGAGAAGAATTCAGTTGCGAATATGCAACAGACCCTCAAAAATTGGTTTCCTTAGGCGTGAGTATGGTAACAATTGCCACCCCCACTCCTAGTCATGCATCACTGGCGATTAATATGATGGAAATGGGACTTGATGTGTTAGTGGAAAAGCCATTGGCAATGAATACAAACGAAGCAAAAAGAGTGATAATGTGTGCCGAAAAAACTAGCAGATTACTACTGGTAGGCCATGTTTTTAGACATCATTCTGGTGTTAGAAAGGCGGCTGAATTAGTGAAGAATGGTAGAATAGGAAACGTTAGACACATCATAAGTGAAAGGCTTGCAACTAGAGAGCCAAGACCAGATAATGGTGTGATTGCTGCACTAGGAATTCATGATTTTGATATTTGTTGCGATATTCTAAACGGAATTAGCCTCAAGAAAATTGTTGGAGTGGCTACGGAGTCAAAAATTCCAGGGATTGAAGATCATGCCTCTTTACAAATGATATTCGAAAATGAGATTGTTGGATTTATTGAATTGTCATGGAGAAGTAGAGTACGTGGCAAGGTTCGATCTTTGCAGATTATTGGGACTGATGCGAGTATTTCCTTGGATTATCTAGACCATGATGGATTATGGATACATTCACACCCAAATGATGGGCATGGTCAAGAATTTGGTGGATTTGGATCGGCTCCCCGTGAACGAATTGAAATTCCTAATGGAGAGCCTGCCCTTACTGCTGAATTGCGAGATTTTGTTCTTCGTTCAACAGGACAACGTATTGGACCCACTCTGAATGGAGGAGATGTTGGTCTAGATGGAATGAAAAGAGTTGAGATGGCATTGGTAGCAACTGGATTTGAAAATCAAGTTAATTCAAGCGAGTAATAGATAAATACGAGTTATCTTAGGGCGTT
Organism: uncultured Candidatus Poseidoniales archaeon; assembly: GCA_964598735.1. Taxonomy (GTDB): domain Archaea; phylum Thermoplasmatota; class Poseidoniia; order Poseidoniales; family Thalassarchaeaceae; genus MGIIb-N2. The sequence continues at coordinate 19,274 of CAZRCY010000020.1, read as the reverse complement.
GTATGCCTAAATACATGTATTCTGGAAACTATACTGAAAAGGGTGCTGCTGGTCTACTGAAAGATGGTGGTAAAGCACGTTATACTGAAGCTGAAAGAGTTATTTCTGAAATGGGTGGGTCATTAGAATCATATTATTGGACATATGGATCAATGGATTTCTTCATGGTTTTAGATTTGCCTTCGGAAGATATTGCTATCAAATTCGCACTATTTGTTGGGGCTTCTGGTGTTTTTAAGGGCAACCTAACTCCATTAATTACAGTAGAACAAATGGACTCAGCGCATGCTGCTGATTTACCCTCTATGAGATTGCCTGGTGAATAATTTAAATTTTACAAGCAGGATTCCCTGCATAGGTTCCTGATTCTGTTATGTCTTTAGTGACAACCGAACCAGCACCTATCACTACATTATCACAAATATTTACTGGCATTATTGTTGCATTTGTTCCTATGCTTACATGGTTTCCGATAGTTGTTGATTTCCATTTTGATTGATCTCCCCTAGCCGGACCACCTGAACTAAATGTGTCATTAATGAACATGGCTCCGTGGCTAATGAAACAGTCTTCACCAATTGTAACTAATTCACAAATGAATGCGTGAGATTGGATACGAGTTCTAGCACCTATTGAAACATTTTTTTGAATTTCTACAAAGGGGCCGATGAATACAGAATCGGAAATAAAGCAACCGTAAAGATTGACTGGTTCAACGATAGTAACACCCTCACCAAAATCAACATCTACAATCCCACTAGATAGTCGACGTGGTTCACCCATGGGAGTGGGTAAAGGTCAAACTATTAGCGATTAGTGGTGTTCCATATTCAATCGAATAAGTATCGAGTTATGTCAATTCTACACTTACCATACTAAATAGAGAGGGGCGGCGCAGGCTAACGTTGGGTTCTCAGTGGTTCGATTTTCAGATTTAAAGATCGGACAAGATTTAATTCAATCCTTATGGGAAGAGGGGATTAAGGAGCCATTTGATGTTCAAATTGAGGCTATACCTCCAGCAATGCAGGGTAAGGATATTTGCTGTAGAGCCCCTACAGGATCAGGAAAAACACTAGCATTTGGTCTACCACTAATTGAGCGAACTTCTAAGGCTGATTCCAGACGGCCTACATCCCTTGTTTTAACTCCAACACGAGAATTGGCTGAGCAGATTAGAAGTGTCTTAGATCCATTAGCATCAAAATATGGAATGGATGTATTATCTGTATATGGTGGTACATCATACGGGAAACAGCGCAGTAGTCTAGATAGAGGTGTAGAAATATTAGTTGCGTGCCCTGGTCGTCTATTAGATCTAATGGAGAAACGAGCACTAACATTAGAGGATGTCGAGATTGTTGTCTTAGATGAAGCTGATCGAATGGCAGATATGGGGTTCATGGAGCCTGTTTGTGATATTATCGAAAGTTGTGGAAAAAAGCCTCAAATGATTCTCTTCAGTGCAACATTGGATGACGATGTTTCTCGCCTTGTCGAAATGTATCTGGACGAGCCAGAGATGATAGGTATTGGTCCTGAAGAAATTAGTATGGATAGTATGGAGCATTTATTCTGGAAAATTAAACCATATCAAAAAACAGATGTTTCTGTCAAGTCTGTCAAAAGAGCAGGTCGTAGTATTATTTTCTGTAGGACACGAAGAGGTGTAGATCGATTAGGAGATGAAATGCAAGAAATGGGTGTAGAATTATCCACATTACATGGAGGGCTGAATCAACGACAAAGAGATCGTGCGATGAGTAGATTTACTTCTGGAAGAAGTATGGTTTTGATTGCTACTGATGTTGCTGCTAGGGGAATAGATGTTGAAGGTATCAATTGTGTGATACATTATGACCCCCCAGATGATGCAAAAGTGTACAAACACAGAAGTGGAAGAACTGCAAGAGCTGGATCTACAGGTGTTGTGATTTCTCTGGTTAAAGGAAATGAAAAAAGAAGATATGATAGAATTCAAAAGGATGTTGGAATAAAGAAACGATTTTCTGAACCTCATCCCGACGACTTAGAAAAAAAAGAGTTCAAACTTATTGAACCTCGCTCAAAGAGAATGAAAAATAGATCAAATCAAAATCACAAACAACGTAACCCTAGGAGACGTGATAGAAGAGGGGGAGGGCAGCCAGATAATTCAAAGCGAGGGAAGAGAAAGAAGCGGTATTCCAGACAACATGACTCTCCAAAAAATTGGGGTGAAGAAAACAGAGGTAAAAAGGGGCGAAAAGGTCGGCGGAGTTCGCGGCGAAGTCATCATGGAAATAATCGTAGACGTTCAGAACGATGACACTGCACCAATCACCCTCTCTACCTCTTGATCAGTCAATAAGGGAAATACAGGAATAGATACTATCTCTTCACACAGTTGTTCGGTAAATTCTAACTGGCCTCTCCTCCCTTGTGGGTGGTCCGAAAATACTGGTTGAAGATGGCAAGGAATCGGGTAATGAATTCCTGTAGAAATTCCATTATCGCTCATGTGTTGTATGAATTTATCACGATCGTTCACCCTCAAAACAAATTGGTGCCAAGCATGAATTGCACCCTGACGAATTTTTGGTATTTTCATATCTAAATTAGAAAAAGCATCAAGATATTTTGTAGCTATTTCATTACGACGAGTAACCCATGTACTCAAATGTTTAAGTTGAATTCTTCCAATTCCGCATTGGATCTCAGAAAGCCGGAAATTGGTGCCTAGAACATCATTGCGATATTTGTCTGAACGTCCATGATCGATGAATGTTGAAATTCTTTGAACTAATTCCTCAGAGTTGTTTGCAAGGATTGCTCCTCCATCACCTCCAACTGCCATATTTTTACTTGGGAAAAAAGAAAAGGTGGCTATATCCCCGAAAGAGCCTATTGATTTTCCATTTAGTGAGGCCCCGTGTCCTTGAGCTGCATCTTCAATTACTGGGATTTTGTGTTCCTGAGCAAACTCAAATATCTCAGATGAAACGGGCTGCCCATACAAATGAACTACAATTATACATCTAGTCTTCGGGGTTATTGCTTGTTTAACAGATTCAATATCTATTGTGTAATATTCTTCCTCAATCTCTACGAAAATGGGGGTTGCTCCAACCAAAGATATGCATGTTGCACTTGCAATGTAAGTGTGGCTAGGCACTATTACTTCATCACCTGGACCAATGCCAAGAGCATGTAAAGCCGCGATCAAGGCAACAGATCCGTTACTACAAGGCATTCCACCTGATGCACCACAATATTCTGCCCATTCTTTACCGAATGCTTTTGATTCTGGGCCTTTGATCCAATATCCTGAATTCAGAATTCTAAGAGTCGTCTCTCGCATTTCATCGTCGATGAACATGCGACCCATGGGAACTGGGTTGTCTGTCATTGGCAGTACGAGAGGGGGGACCTACTTGAGGGGTGAGATTAGTAAAATTTACAAAAATAATTATTTCCTTTGTTTCTAAAGTTGTAATATGATGAAAACTAAGAGTTCTTTGTTGATGGTTTTTTTGATGATATCCGCAGGTTTGGCTGGATGTACTGTCGAAGATGGCGCTGATACGCCTGAAGATTATGGTATTGACTCATTACCAATCGAAGCAATTGGTGTTGACTTACCTACCATTGACGGTCAAATGTTTCGACCTTTTTTAGGTATAGGATATGATGAATGGATTGATAGTCATACCTTCCCTCATTCAGATATACCACATATCGGTGATCACAGTGGGAAAATAAAGGATAACGAAATTGGGCTACACATCAAGTCAATTGGAGATCATGTTGCTATTGCTTTAGAATTACCCTTCCAAGAGAAGATTGATGTAAACGTCGTAAATGTGACAAGTGAGTTTTGGTATGATGGTGAGTCTAGGCTATTAAATTCTCAACGAACATCGAGTATCGGAGAGCCTGAAAATCCTTGGCTAGAAAAGGCAATTGTACCCTGTGGAATATTAATCGGGGGGTGTGAATCTGAGTTTTCATTGCAACAATCTGCACCATTTGAGGCAATATTGATTGAAGATGAAGAAGAGGAAGAAAGTGAATTGCTCTTTTCTGGACTTGATTTAGAATCTGTGGCTGCCATAACAACTGTAATTCAACATCAACTTGCTGCTACTCAGACATCTTCGATGCTCACTGTAGAAACAATGAGACTCGATGCATTGAGATTTAGTAGAAGTCTGCCCAGTGTGACCTTTACTATTGAGTTCAGTGATGGTGATGAAATGCAAATCGGAATGGAAGTGCTTGATGATTTATACTTCGGGTACATGCAACCCAGTGGTTGGGATAGTGCGGACGTAAAAATAGAAGGAGTGGAATTGATTCAAGTAATTCAAACAGAAAATATGGAAATGCCTTTGGTGAAGAATAAGCCAACCCTTGCTCGGGTTTATGTTACATCTGGTAAGTCCGTTCCAGTAGATGTTGAGGTTGATTTCAAGGCATGTATACTAATATTCTGTACTGCACCTATAACAAAAGAAATCACTGCTCCCGTATTAGTAGATCGTGAGGATTTTGGGGCCTCAGCGAATTTCGTTATCCCTGAGGATTGGTTAGCGTTTGATAATATCTTAATCGTTGCCGATGTAAGAATACCTTATCTTTCAGAAATGAATGACATAGATACATCGAACAATCGATGGGTAGAGGTTTTTGAATTGACTGAAACTTCTTCTTTGACGGTTGGGTTTATCAGAGCTGGCCAAAATACAGACTCTGATTCTGCCTTGGAACAATTGGAATTGGCTAGGGCACAGAAAACAATGAGTTACAGCTTAGATTTATTTCCAATAAATGACTATAGTATCAACGAGTGGAATCTTGTTATGGGTGGATCAATGTGGGATGCTACTGGATGTTCAAACAAACAGTGTGTCGAAAATCTATCAGCCGCATTCGATAATTACCTTACACAACTTATTGCTGCCTGGATCATGTCAGATTGTGTAATGGAAAGTGGGGGATTCTTTGGTGCTTCAGTTGAGGATTGTCCTCTCCCACCTATCCCAGATCAAATGGGAATATTGTTCCCACCAGGTGGAACTGGCGGAGGAATTTCTGATCCTGGATGGTCCTCAGGTGGAGGGGGCTCTTTTGCCTTTACGTGTTCATATGGATCATCTTCAGAAGTTCATTGTCCTGCTCATGAAATGAATCATAATTTTGGTCCTGGGAGTAAGTGTGTTATGTATATCGATGCTAATGACAATGACATAGTAGATCCTGGGGAATGCACCGAATTCGACGGTTATGGACCGGGGGAATGGGGAGAACACCTCAGTAAAACAGGAAATAAAAACACTGATGACTGTGGAACTGGTGGACAAGATTCGGTATGGAATGGTATTTATGGAAATACAGGAAAGCCATTCAACATCAAAGATTTGGGCTGGAATTACCGTGATAGTGATTCAGAAAATAGCCAAAGTGCATTGATTCCAAGTTCATTTCCAGATATTATGACATACTGTCAAGGTAGACTTACTGATGATACTGGAAATCATTACATTGTTCCATATAATGCTGAGGATGAAGAAATTGAAAAATGGATGTCGACTTATCGGTGGTTAAGAATGCATGATAAATTTACTGGGCATGAAAGTTGGAATCCAGATGGGGGTCCTTTTGCTAGGCAAGCTTTCAGCCCAGATAGTCATGTAATTCGAGTAGTTCATCTTGAATTTAATCAAAATCACGAAGTTGTAGAGCTTCGCTCGGATATCACCAGTGGTATAATGAGTGAGAAATATGGCACTACGGATAACGTTGTTAGAGATGGAGAATACAAAATCGTAGCCTTGGGTGAAAATGATCGATTAATTGATTCACGTTTAATTAATTTGGAATTTAATGACTCACACGGTCACGAAAGTCGCATCTCTCCACATCATGTTCGATTTGAAGATACGGGGAATATTGTTGCAATTAAAGTCCTTGATTCTGAAAATAACGTTGTTGCTAGTATCTCATCTAGTGTTGATGTTAGAGAGGAGGGAGCGAAACATGAAGTAAATATGAATTCTGCAAACTATGAAAGAGGAAGTGAGATGAAAATCGAATGGCACACTATTAATGCAAGAGGTTTCCAATATATTGTGGAATACTCAAAGGGTGATGGTATTTGGTATCCAATATCTGGTTGGTTAGAAAGTGGTGAAGGAATGTTTCCAGTATCTAATCTTCCTGCATCTGATAATGCACTAATTCGAGTGCAGATGAATAACGGATTTGATTCTAGTTTTATGTATTCCACGCCTTTCAAGGTAGAAAATCAGGCTCCAACACTCAATGTTGACATTCGTGCCGGCCATCTAACTATCAATTCTGCATTACCGCAACCACACCTAATTCCAATGGATGGAGGGCTTTATTGGGTTGATATATCTGAGACAATGAGAGAACGATTAGAAAAAGATGCAGAAGAGGTATTGTCTCGAGCAATGACGATGCCTGATATTGTAATTCCACAACACGGATCAATTACAATAACGCCAAACGTCCATGATTTGGATTGGGAAATTACGAACGATCAAGGTTGTGAAATTAGTCTAGAAAAAGATGGTAGAATTGTATGGACAACCAACGATTCAAGACAAATTGATTCCAATTCTGTAAATGCCGAAATTCTTTCAACATTTGCGATAGATAATATCTTTGCGGACTCAAAAAATGAGCCGTGTACATCTAGAAACAAACAATTCTCATCAATTACATTCCCAAATCCAGAATTTTCAGCGATGATGATGAGCCCCGGTGAATATTCAATCAAAATAGAATATTCGGATTCAGGTGGTGCTATTGCCGAACCAGTAGTGGTTGATTTTACAGTAGAAGCAGATTCAACGTGGCAAATAAGCCCCCAACAACTAACAGAATATAGAGACAAATTAGAATTTGTAAATAGAGATACTCAATTGGATAAAACAACAGGTGAGGGTGGTATGGACCAGTTATGCAATTTATGGGGCTCTGGAGATGATGGAGAAAATTCTGTGAATGATTTGGAAAGAATAGATATGGCAAGTAATTGTATTCTAATCAGGGATGAAAAATCTGGAATTATTGACATAAGCCGAATTGAGATAAGAGCGCAAGGTGGAGATTATTTGGTAGCATCGAATGGGGAATTAGAAACTGATTAGTTTTGATTCAGGTCTCAGAGACTATGTCTTCCAATAAAGATCTGAAGATAGAAATCGAACGACGATGGTCTGTGACTCCTGAGTGTTCGTTTGCTAATTTACCAAGATGATGGCGATCAGACCAACAATCTCTCAATGCTCGTTCAAATGATTGTAAATTATGATGGTCTTGAAGAATTATCCCTCCTTTCCCAACAGCTTCTGGTTGTGAGCCAATGGAACAACTGACTGTAGGGATTGAAAATAAACCTGCTTCATTAATCACTCGGCCCCAGGAACCTGTTGTCTCAACAATCAAAACATGGACATCTGTCTCGGAAAATGCATGTTCAACTGAAACGTGGCCATGTAGTGATGTATTCGGATAACGTCCTAATTGTTCAACATAAGACCCGGAGCCATAAATATGAAAATGGGCTTCAGGCCATCTTCGTTGCAAGTAAGGGAAGAGTCTGTGATATGTTCGGAGTCCTTTTTCAGGTGTTACGCCAATGATAGTAAAATGGGGTGAAGAAAGAGATTTATTGTCTTGTCTTTTTTTAAATCCATTTTTCCTTATTTTTTCTATATTTTCTATCGATTTAAATCTAGAAGAATAATTTATTGGAAGAGGAATATTAACATTCATTTTCATAGAGAATTGAGATGCGACTTGTTTACCTAATCCTTCTCCAGCGGTACAAACGCAAATTGCTTCCTCAATAGCCTGTCTAAAAATTGAAGGGAATCTGAATGGAATGTCATCTCTGATAAATAGAAGGTAGGGGATATTTCGTTCGTGGAATGCTTGTGCTGCTCCTGCAGACCATTCTAATTGAGTTAGTCCTAATGTGGGTAGAATGTCGAATGTATCAAGCCATGTAGAGGTTTTTTGATAAAACTCTAAATTTATTCTCTGAAAATGTTTCTTCAGAAAAAAAGAATTTGGGTGGCCCGATCTTCTTGAACGTAGGCGCCAGGCCAGACCAGACAGAAACGATTCAGATGTTAGTTCGACTCTAGATACAGAAATATCTTCTGTGAGTAAATTTTTCTGCTCTCCACCATCCTTTGAGTAAAGAGTTGAAACTTTCCATGGCTGCATCAATTGTGAGGTTAGAGCAGGGGCTGGGTGAAGAGGAGAATATGTGGCAGATGAGTCGAGTCCTTGACCCTCAGTTGAGATGCCACTGAGAAGACTTGAAAGAGAGCGTTCTGCTCCCCCTCCTGGTGGGTCTAATGCACGAACTGCTACTGCTAAATGGTGCGTCATGTGAGATTCCTCTCTCAATCATCATCATCTGTTTTTTGTGCACTTCTTTCACGAGAATTTGAAGCGACATTATCTGGAAGGAAAGAGAGGGGGGGAACCTGTGAAGGGAGGTTTTTATCCCAAAATTGTTGGCTACGATCCCAAATTTCTTGCTTACAACACCATTCAAGCCACTCATCTACCCATTTACAGCTTGCGATTACTTCCTCATCATCTGGTGCTTGACGACGGAGAAGTTCATTCAAGTGACCTACTATTATTGCTGTTTGTGGCATTAATTGATACGTAGCAAATGGGTTTCGTTCAGTATCTACAGTACGGTGATCTTTCCAAAGTGAAAGTAATTGATCGTAAGCATAACCGATGAAAAATATTGACGAAATTACCAACGCGGCAATAGTAATCAAACCCCAATAAGTCATGGAAATGCCAATAAAAGTGGCTGATGGATCAAATCTCCAACTTACGTAAGGCCATACTAACAAGGTGATTGTAGATGTCCACAGGAATAACGATGCAATAGATTGCGATTGTTGTAGTCGCCAATATTGCTTCATGATTGTCTTCTTCATGATTCATTTCAAGATGTCCACCCTTAAGGATTCGTTGCTTGAATAATTCAAAGGGATGCGATTAATCAATCAACCACAATGCATCGATAATGTCTCCGACCTCGCCGGTGGTATTTGGAGGCAATATGGAAAGTGCATCATGAACGACCATAGAGTTGATGTTTCCACTTCCTTGATGAGTATGACTTGTGGCTGTTAATTCATCACCAGAATGAATTTTTAATCTTCTAAATACAGTCTTTTCTGGTGCTCCTTTTAATTCAGATTTCAAGCGAACTCGGATTTTTTTGTAAAATAGTTTAGGATTGCTTAACCAAGGAACTACTAAAGTAAGAAATACGATATGAGTTGATACTGGATTCCCTGGTAATCCAAGAATAGGGGTTCCTTTCCACATTCCGAATATAGGGGGGCCTCCAGGTCTCATCTTGATTTTCCAAAAATATGGTTCGCCCTCTTCAATCAATAATCTACGAACAAAGTCATGATCCCCCATACTGACACCTCCCGATGTTAAAATCAAATCACTTGATTTGGCACATTGATCAAATAATTCTCTCAATGAATCAATGTTGTCTGATGATTTGAAATTTTTTGTAATCGCTCCTGCCTTTTGAAGTAAAGATGACAATAGAATTGAATTAGATTCGTAAATTTGGCCTGGTTCTAATATCTTACCAGGTTTAACCAATTCATCTCCTGTTGATATTATCGATACTTTTGGGGGCGAATATACTGGGACTTGAGAGTGACCAATAGTTGCTAAAAGAGATAGAGATGCTGGTGTTAATATTGTGTTTTTCTCTAAAGCAACCATACCTTTAGAGATATTTTCACCTTTACGTCTAATGAAATTGTTTCTAGCTACCCCATGTAGTCCGTCTTCAACCATTACCAATGCTTCAGCATTGGGTGGGATGGGCGCCCCAGTCATAATCCGAAATGCTTCACTTGGTCGTAAAAGACGAGGGATTGTGTCTCCTGCAAAAATAGTCTCAACCTCTTGTCTATCATTAGGGTTATCCGTATCCAAAATGGCCCAACCATCAATTGAGGAATTATCGAATGGTGGAGAGTCCACCAAAGCTACAACGTCTTCAGATAATATACGATGATAAGCAGCATTAAGATCAATAGTTTCTGTGTCTGAGAGTATAGGGAATTGAGACAAAATTTCCAAGGCTCTGTCAATTGTTATGTTCTTTTCCACAAACAGTGATCAGGAATTTAGGTTATAGATGTGGGGTTAAATCCAGGGCTCAAAATCATTATCAGAATCGTAGTCATCAAGTTGGAGACAACAATTTTCTTCTTTTCGACATTTACAAAGAGCACAGTGATCATCTTCGAAATCGATTTTCTTGTCATGATATATGGCTATCCTAATCATCGCATTAACAGTATCAATAATGTGCATCGGTTTCCAATCGTCTAATTGTAACAAGCGATGGTGGGCTTCATACAATTCATGATTAGAAATTGGTTTGCGTTGATTGAGGAAATAGACCGCCACGAAAAGAGATTTGCTAAGGTGTTCAGCATGAAATATTTCTGCCATTTGGCAATCATTGTCTGAGGGGTGTGGAACTTCAGGGGTTTTTCTTTTAATCTCTTCAGGTTTGAGTGTTGTCCTATTCATGTATTTTATGTTCTTTGAGGAAACAGGATTTCCGGCAGAATCCTTTTGCCGATAGAAACGAGCAGGAAGTGTACTACTACCCATTGAAGATTTGGTTTTGTTAAAGTGATCTTTCCAAACAAAGGAGGACATCAATCTTTTACGTTGAGCATCAGTCATTCCATGTGACCAAATAAAGTTAGTATAAAGTTGTAAAAATTCATGTAATTCTCCTCGTTTTCCCTGTGACTCGAATAAAATCTTAATAGATTCTTTATTTCTAGTTTCATTTCCATCTGCGTCTGTAGTTACTAATTCTGTTCCTTCATCAGATAATGGGGGATGTAGGTATTGTATTATTTTCAATAAATCATTTATCTTAATTTGCTCGTGGTTCATAAAATTCTTTTGATTGCGCTCATAAAGATTAGTAACCCACCAACCTATATTCAGAGGATTCCTACTTTCGCTATGTGTTTCATAGCCAACACTGGATTCGGGTGATGGAATGTTCATATCTAATTCTGGTGATTGCTGATATTCCGGACAGTTTTTACAGTATTTTATTTGGTTTTCTTTATTTGTCACGAAATCTGGTTTTCCGCATTCACAGGGTATCTCATCAAAGGAGGGTATCTTGATCAACTTACGATCTGAACGGGCTCCAATTTTTCGTTTTCTAAACGGTCGGACTTTTTTTTGACCTCTATATTTATGGAAAAATTGGAAGAGACGGAGGGGGTTTCTCGTTGCTCTTGTCGTAAAAAAATGGGCTCTGAAGTGAGATTCTTCTGTAGTATTATTCACTATTTCTCCACGTTGATCCTCTGTAAAATCAAATGCTATGCCTTGCTTCCATTTTGGGTCCAAAGGCGATGTGTTGATTGGGGTTTCTGGGTTTCTATAATCATATATTTCTTCGTTAGGAATGAGTGGTGGATTAAATTTGAAATATTCAGCAGGGACTATTCTTTCTGCTTTTCCTGGAGCTGGATTTAAGTTGTGCCATTCCATAATTTTATCTAAATACTTCCCGCCTTTCAGTAATAATTCATCATATGAATTTGAATTTTCTTCGTTCTTACCGGGATTACGAGCAGTCATATCAATATTTTTTTCATATGTATCAAAGATTATTTCGCCATCATTTCGTAGATTGTCCCAACCTACCATAATTAACTCACCAAATTTTAGTTAAAGAGATTTTTCAAGGCGTCAATTTCTGGAATATTAATTGGTTTGTATTGCCTATCTTCAATTATTAAATGTAAAGGGGTGTTTTTCATGATTGTCGAAATCTTGGTACGTGCATTCTTAAAAATAGAGGCGTGGTGGTTGTGCTTTTCTCTGATTAGTTCTCTAATGTCTGGATTGAGTCTTTCATGAATTATAGAATCATGCACGGCATTCACACCTTGATCAAACGTTCTTCCTTTAATCATCCAACCTAATTCGACATGGACTGCGTGATTAATGTCTGGTCGTATAAATTTCATCCAATCATCATATCCAACGCCTTGAGGATACCGTGTTGATATCCATTCAAAGGGTTTTGTGGTTTTGTTTACCATTGAATGGTGTTCGTAAGCGAAGAGATTGGCTAGTGCTTCTTCCAGTGGGTAGTAATATCCCGGTGGAATCTCATATTCAAATGGTGGACTATTGTGAGATAAATCACAAGTTAATTCAAGTTGTAAATAAGGTAAGACTTGGCAGATGTGTCGGTCTGAGTGGTTTTTGTATTGTTTTGTAGTTTCGGGTCCAAAATCAGGGTAATCAAAAGTGTCTTGAATTCTGGCCCAATATTCCTCATAGTCTCTCATAGAAAGGTGTTCTAAACATCTCTTCCAAACAACATAATGAAATAATTCATGCAACAAAATATACTCAACGTACTCTAGTAAAGATAGTGGAAATTGGTTGAATTGTGGAGTAAGTTTTTCCCTCCAACTCCCTCTAATCGAATTGTATTCTTCCTCGATCTTTGTGACATTCAATACAATCCCCTCGAAAAAGGGATGGAACCAGGCAATGTTCTCAAAACAGTCCTTACCAAACTCTCTCCAATTTTCTTCGACGTGTTCTTGTTCTTGTGGTTCAAGATCATCTTTTTCAATTAAATCTCTAATTCCTTTTGATTTGTTTCTACTTGATGGATGTACATCCATTAGATGAAAAATTGGAGTTGGTGTGTTCAAAGGAATTGATTTTCCTAATTCGTGGATACTTCGGCCAATATTCTCTTGTTCATCCTTTTTTTTATCAAATTCTTCACGCATTTCATGTGTATTCAGTTCGTTAAAAAACCATTGATTCTGATTTTGATTACGTTTTTCATTTTTTACTAAATCAATGAAATCATTAACAGATTTTCCTGAATAAATTTCTTCTTCTTGTAATTTTTTAACTAATTCATTGTGGTTATTATCTCTGATCAATACATCATCCATTGAGTCAAGAGTTTTCTTTAATCTCTCAAAATAATCCTCTAATGGGGTCTCAATTTGTTTCTTTTTGTCTTCACTAAAATCTATTTGAGTTCTATCTAAGTTTTTTTTCTTTTTTTTATTATTTGTGATAGAAGGAAAGTACTTCTCATTTCTGAATAGACGGTGTCTGTTACTATCCATCAGTTATGTTAAGAGGTGTTATTCATTATATTTTGGTAAGCTCAAAATCTTACAATTGTTGAAGTGAAATGGATAGTAAATGTTCTCAGATCAACAAGAGGTGGAATAAGCTCAAAAGCGTATAAGATGGTGGTTGGTGAACGAGATGGATGATGAGTATAACATTTTGAGAGGAGATATTGATTATGGAATAAATGTCGATAAGAATAGTACTTGGATAAAAATTGATGAAAATGACGAATATGGTTGGGGTTGGATTTGTTACTCAGATGATGTAGGTAATGTATACAAAATGGGAATGAAGAAGCCCGCTGAAATATTGTATAAAGAATTAGAATTACTATTGGGGGATGAATAAATGGAAGAGGTATTTGCAAACAATAAAGAGAAAGTGATAACGAAAAATTTGCCAAACATAGCTAAATTTCTCAATCTTATCCAGGATGATGATGAGATAAGAAGAGTTGGCAAATTAATGTCAGAGGGGTGGCATGAAAGCCATATTAGAGACTATAAACTACAATTTCAGCATGAAATTTTTGGAAGATATGGAATATCCCCAGCAAAACAGAAAAGTCGTTCTATGGACTTAAATTTACAAATTTTAGACCAGTTAATGTTCCAAGAATTTCTTCGTGATTATAATTTATCCCAAGAACCATGGTTGACTGAAAATCTTGAAGAAGATGGTCCTGTTACTCGTCTAATCGATACACCGTTTGGTGAGAGAAATGTAACAATATCTGGTGTTCATTCATTCGAATATAATGGTGATATACGAATTGTTGAATTTAGTATGCCAAATTATTTCACCTCTAGAATTAGATTTATCTGGGAAGATGCTAAGAGTTGGGACTTTGATAAATTAGTTCAAGACTACAAGAAGTGGTTAATGAATGACTCACCACTAATCGGAGCAAATTTAGATATCTTATTGAATTTTATAATGAAAATTGATGCTGACTATAATTTAGAAGATGTTGTTTTGACTAAAAAAAATGAAGATATAATTGTGAATCGTTTTCTCAAAAGCATAGAATTGTTCAAACTGCATGAACAAAACTCAATCAAATCTTCTTGTGGTTTGTTAATGAGGGGACCTCCTGGGTGTGGTAAGACCTCAATTACTCGAGCTGTAATTAATACCGCACGTAAATTAGGAACTACAGCAATATTCATTCGACCAGATGATGTTAGAGAACCTGGTGATATACGAAGAGCATATCAAATCGCTAGAGATCTTGCTCCTTGCATTGTTGTTTGGGAGGATATTGATAATTTTGGAACATCCAGACGTTTTAGTAATGGTGGGGGAATTCTTCCTTTGCTTCTTGATATTCTTGATGGGAGTGATGGAAATAGTGGTGTATTTACCATAGCCAGTACTAATCGTGGTGAAGATTTAGATGGTGCATTGGCAGATAGGCCTGGAAGATTTGACTATGTTGTTGAGATTGGTTATCCAGATCAGAAATGTCGGGCAAAATTATTGGCCATTAATTTAGAAGAGTTTGGAATTAAGTACGAATTTGATTGTGAAAAATTTGCACAAAAAATGAATGGTTTTTCTGGAGCATGGATTAAACAAGTTGTTAATGACTTGAATCTACAATTGCGAAATTTAGGAGATTGTTTCGAAATTTGTGCTACTGAAAAGGACTTGATTGATGCTATCGGGCGTGTAAATGAGGCTCGTATGTCTGTACATAAATTAGTTGCAAGTGAATATCGTAATGATGAGGAAGATGATGAAAGTATAGAACGGTTGTACGGTTAATTGGGAGGGGTTTCGATAAAATTTTGTGATATATGCAAAGGAGTGTTGGTTGGTTCTAATTGTCATGAATGTAATTCATCACAAAGAAGTCGTTACTGCGAAAAATGTGGGGGGCCATCATATGGATTGAGAGGGAGAAGAGGTGATGAAAGAGGGATTTGTAGATATTGTAGAAAAAAATCAAAGTGACATTATAGCAAAAAAATGGAGGATAAAAAATGGAAATTGTGAATGTGAATAAAAAAACAAAAGAGTGGGGTTTGAAAATTATCGTTGCATTATTTGAACTGATATTGTATGAATGGATGCTTTGAGGACTACAGGTGTGATTCTACAAATAAGCTCAAGATGTGCTAAGGTAGGTATTGTGAACAAAAAACGGGGACAAAATATGAATAACGAAAATAAAAATGAGCGGGGTTTGCCTCTTCCTTATCAATTAGAAGAGATTAGCCGATATGAAAAAATAAACAAAATCGTAAACGAATTTAATGCATTAGACGAACGAGAACGCCGATTAACGGGATTAATTGCAGAGAAAAAATGCTGCATGTGTTTGGATATTATTCAACCTATATTAGACGAAAAGGGTGACATTGAGGATGGTAGTCATTCAGAGGTCTTATTCCTTCACTCGATGCGTGAGTTTATACCATCCTTATGTAGAAGAGAATGGATTTACAAAAAGAGAAAATTCACTTCAGTAGAGGATTATAATGAATGGTGGTGGAATGAGATTGGAAATCATCTCGTCGGGGTTCGCCTCCGTGAGCTTGAAAGTATTGTTTGTAGTGAATGTTGTAATGGAAGAAGTAGAAATTCTGACCTTGATTATGAAAAAATTCCAACTAAAATTGTGAGTTGTGAAAAGGATTGGTTGTTGTGTTGTGAAATGGCTGAAATCCCAATAGATGGAGTGTTAGTTCCCTACGAGGAGGAGAACGGGGGATTTTCTCTACATAATGAATCTCCATTTATGTTGTATGGACCAATTCTAGATATTTTTTCAAAGGAAAAAGAAGAACGTATTCAGCTAAATGTATGGCCGTATAATATCGATCATGAAGAAGATATGGATAATATGTCAGAGAATTTGGAATAAGCTCAAAATATGCTAAGGTAGGTATTGTGAAGAAAAACACGGAGAATGAAGATATGAGATATGAAATGAATTATAGTAACAAGAACATAAATTATGCAATACAAGAAAGTGATTTGCTTTCCCAAAGCATTGCCATAATTTACGAGCATGGGTGGTACAGGGTTGTCGCTACCGATGAATTTGGGGAAATTGTGTATGATAATGGTATGATGACTAAGGAAATGGCTCACGAAGAATACATGAGGATGGTAGAATAAGCTCAAAACATGCTAAGGTAGGTATTGTGAAGAAAAGTAAGGAAGTGAAAAAATGAATATAAAAAATAAGAAAATATTTGACGAGCGAGGAAATGAATTGTATGGTGGGAGAGGGGCAATTAGCAAACGTGCTATGATGGCTCTCGTCGATGGGAAAGCATACACTTCAGATGGAGAACGAATTGTGGCTGAGCCATCTTGGAAGAAAGATTTGAATGAAATTTTATCTTCATTGGATGGTTTGATTGTAAAGTCTCCAGTTAAAGTGAATTTGCCTCTAAATAATGAAGGAAAAATAGAATTTGAAATCGAGGTTGAGGACTTTGAACGATCTAAAGTCTTGAGAGGAAGTGAAGCCTTGGATATCGCTCATGGCATACTCGAAGAATGTAATCCTACAATTGGAGAGTTTGAACGGTCAATTAGGGGAGTTTTTGATGGAATTAGTAGAAGAAGGTGTGTGGGAGATATTAATCTCATTCCTTCTCCCAACAAGGGAGACTGTAAAAAAGAGGTTTGGATAATAGCATCTGCTATGCCAATTAACCATAATTTAGCACCACGAGTGTATGGTTTTGAAGGGGGGCCTGATGAATTGCAACAAGGTGATGGTTGGATAGAGCCAAGAGGAAATTGTTCAGAATGGAACATGCCTCATTCACAAATTGCTAGTGAATTTGTCGAGGATAATTTAGCAAAGGCTGCTGCATCTCATTGTCTACAAAATACTTGGGAACGTATTCATGTTTGGATGCCTACTAGTCAATCAAGTATTACCAGTTCCATGAGAAATTCTTTGGAGAAGTTTAGGGATGCAGTGAAATTTGCTTCACAGAGAATAGGTAAGAAAATTGAGATGACAATTCATTGGACTGATGGTCAAGATTTGGAGGTGTTTCAATGAGTTATCGATTGAGACTAGACAACCCAAGTGATGAGGTTCATCATTTTACATTCGAAAAGGGCAATAAATTGGGGCGGAATAATTCAGGGGTGTTGATTCGATGTAAAGAATCAGTAGTATACTCTGTTCCTCCCGCCACCATCAGGGAGATTTATTTCGATAATTACGGACGGCCCCTGACACCAATGACATTGGATGATAGGAGGGGGGAAGAAGTGAAACAATTTGATGTTGCTCGTGATGTTAACGCTAAAATTAGGTTGTCTAACGAAATTCTACACAAAAATAAGTTAGAACAAATTGAAAGCTTTAGAAATGGTGTGCTAAATTTAGTTAATTCATCATGGTTAGAAAGGGGTAATGGAACTGGAGGTGTGAACTTACTTTCTTCATATAGTCGGGAGAGAAGTAAAAGGGATGGTGTGCCTGCAATCTACTCACCAAAATGTTTGGGAATTGAATTGGATAAGGGGGATTTAGCATTACATGGATTGTTGGCTAGTGGTAATTTAGATTTTATTTCAGCCATTGGAAAGGGGCATGACCAGGTCAATTCATTGCAAATTGAACTTCGAAATAACTCAACTGAATCAGTTTCATTTGTTATTCCATCTGGATTGATGTTTGAACAAGAAAATCAATACTCAAATAGTCAACATTTGATTGCTCGAGATGAAATTGAAGTTACAATTAATCCCAGTTCAACAAAAATCATTGGTGTTCATGGCATGTGTGGGAATAAGAATTTGAGTAGTCCAGATGGAGATAGGATGTTAATTACTCCATTTATTTTCAGTTCTATGAATGAAATCGGGTGTTCTTCACAAGGAGATGTTTGGAAAAGAACAGGAGGTAATCAATCTTGAATGGTTGTAAATATTGTCAAAATAAAGAATTTGAAATAGATAATAAAAGTGGTGAACATGTATGCACTATTTGTGGTCTAGTAAATGAGACAGAGATGTATTGTGGTTTTGAGAGGAGTTTTTTTGAGGGGGTGTTACCTCACATTCATGCATCTTCAAAACAAAAAATGTTGGGATCTGTATTCGATAAGAGGGAAAGAAATTGGATTGATAAGTCAGAAAAGGGTACGACTCTTGCAAAAATATCTTGGAATAAATTACATAAATTGAATAGGGAATCGAGTTATCAAAAAAAGACTTTGAAAGATGATGTGATAGAAATTATCAATGATTTTGTAGTTGCAACTCTGCCTATCAAAGAATTGGGAATTAAGATACTGGATGAAACACACACTTTAGGGCCTCACAAAAAAAGAAGTGAGAACAAAGAAATAGCCACAATTGTTGAAAATGAGAAAATAGAATTATTGCTTCCATTAAACTCAAGACATGCGAAACAAACAAAGAAGCATTCGCCTCCTCTAGATTATTCAAGAAAGATGATTGCTATCTCAGTGTGTGTTGTAGCTTCAAATTTGCTAAATGAATATTTCAATTTAGATGTTAATCAACAATCTCTTAACGTAAACAAAAAACATATTATGAAAGAAGTGAAATTGATAAAATCATATCTTAATTCTGTTTGGAGAATTGAAAAGTATATCGGAAGACAATTGATTTGTATAAAGAAACAAGATGTGAAAATAAATTCAACATTACATGATGGTGAGAAATTAGCGATTCTGGACGACTTGAGGTCATCAATAGAAATATATGATCACTCTTTCAGAAAAAAAATTGTATCTCTTTCGATGAAATTGTTTGATATGTTAGATGAAGAGAATATCTTGAAAAATGCAAAATTGAGAACTATTGTGGCTTCAGTATTGGCTATCTATATCAAGAACAAGAAACTCAAAGTTTCGAGAAAGTTAGTTGGTAGTTGGGTGAATGTCAAAGAGAATAGAGTTCATAATATGATAAATAATTACAATGATGAAGTGTGTTTATTGGTTGAAAAATTAAATTCTATTGCTGATTGAAGTATTTTGTGGAATTCGAATTCTTGTTGTTGATGTTCGGATTATTTGTTGTTGCAA
>CAZRCY010000019.1:5271-21326 GCA_964598735.1 uncultured Candidatus Poseidoniales archaeon | reverse complement strand
CACCAATTTACTCTGAGTATTTTGAGTAGCAAAGGAATGGCCTCTTCAGACTCTGTAACTGTTCAGATCAAGGGTGAAAAAGAATCTGGTGATTCTTTTGATGTACTGCTCGAATAATCAAAGAGAAGACAAAGCTTCCTTTAGAACTGGTAAAGCATCTTCCCAATTGGCAACAACCCCATAATCTGCGACCCCAAAAATTGGAGCGTCAGCATCTTTGTTAATTGCGACAATATATTTCGAAGAACGCATTCCTGCAAGGTGTTGAATTGCACCAGAAATACCTACAGCAATATAGAGGGTAGGGGTAACAACTTTTCCAGTTTGACCCACCTGAATACTGTGAGAAAGACCCCATTCATCAACTACCGCTCTGGAGGCCCCAACTGCGGCACCTATCTGATCTGCTACACTTTCCAACTGGCTCCAATTATCGATGTTGCCCATTCCTCGTCCTCCAGCAATGACAATATTTGCTTCAGAAACATCAAGACGTTCGCTCGCTTTCGCGATTGCTTCCATTACAGTAACATGTACGTCGGAGGAATGATTGACTGTAGATACTGATGCAGAACCTCCTGAACCTGAAGGAGAAAAGGCATTCGGACGAATAGTAAGAATACAATCACCGGATACATTGACTTTTTCCATTGCCTTCCCGGAATAAATCGGACGAGAGATAGTTAGGCCCGATGAAACACCAGTGGCATCTTGAATTACAGGGATATCTCTTGCAGCTGCTAATCTAGCAGCAATCTCGCGACCATTCGGAGTAGCTGCTGCAAAAACAGTACCTCCGGATATCGCACTATTCAATGCTGTAGACCAAGAACCTCCATCGAATGATGAAAAACAATCACCTTCGACCCCAATTACTGCTCCTACTCCATCAATTGAGGCAGCAGAATCAGTAGCGATACCTCCGGGGCAAAGTACTGTAGGGCTTGAGCCCAAAGCAGCTGCTGCCGCAACCATTTGAGAAGTTACAGGATGTAGTCCGTCGTCGTTTGTCTCTGCAATTATTGTAATATCCATTTTAACACCACCTAGAGTACCTTTGCCTCGTTCCTTAGTTTCTGAACAACTTCAGAAACACTATCTGCACCTTCAAACATCTGTCCGGGAGCCTTTTCATCAGGAGGAGATTGGGAATTAATAACGGCTGATGAACCAGAAACATCAACTCCTAGAGAATCTGGATCCATAGAATCGATTGGTTTCTTCTTTGCCATCATTATTCCCTTCACATTTGGTCTTCTTAACTCAGTAGAGGTTTTGTCGAAAGCAACTACACAAGGGGCACTTACACTTACTCTCTCAGAACCACTAGATGCAGGACGTAGAACACTGAACGTGTCTCCATCATTTGATATTTCGAAGGCATTGGTTACGCAAGCTGCACCAAGTAATTCAGCAACTCCCGGACCTGTACTTCCGGAATTAGTGTCGGCAGCCTGCTTACCACAGAAAACAACATTTGCACCTATTTGCTTAATAGCGTTGGCTAGAACTCCTTGGATTTTTGTTGAATCGAGAGAAATTAAATCTTCCACAACAATGTGAACAAGGGCATCTGCGCCAACAGCGGCAGCGTCCCTAAGCCCTTTTTCTGAACGAGCGGGGCCACAGGTGATTGCAGTAACCTTAGCACCTGAAGATTCCTTCACTGCCAATGCAGCTTCCAGAGCATATTCATCAAATGGGCTAATTGACCACTTACTAACACTCGATTCATCTACTCTATCTCCGCTAATAGAAATCTTTGCAGTCGTATCCGGAACGTACTTCATTAGAACAGCTATATCCATATTTCACCACTCTCGTAACCCGGCCAATGAAAACGCCTCTATCAAGATTGGGCATAGAAAAAACACTCAAAAAAACTAGTTTAGGGGATACGGACTCGCTTTTCCATCTGGGAGTTCTCGAATTCTATCTAATGCCCGGACGGCAATTTCCCAACCAATTACCCCTACAATAATTCCAGTAAATAAGTCCCAAACATAATGCTGTTTTGTGGTCACAGTACTGATACTAAGTAAGAAAAATTCAATCCAAACAATTGCAATGAATATCTTAACTAATTTTGATTCTGAGGACCTAATTTTCATCCACCGGCTAATTGCTCTTGTCAAAAAGTATGAATGGGCAATGTGGAGACTTGGCCAAGCATTCCAAGGTTCATCCATTGAATGCATTAAATTAAACAAATTACTGTACAAACTGTCTCCCTCTAAAACATCAGGTGGAATTTGATCTCGCATATCAATTTCTGCCGGTAGAATAAGAAAAATTACAGTACAAAACAACGTTGCCACAGATAACATTTGAATTCCGGCAATTAACTCCAGACGAGAATGATCATCCTTGGGACAACACGCAAGAGTTACTGGATAATATAGATATAGCGCCATGTAAGGTACAACCATCCAAGGAATAACTGGGATTGTCCGGTCGATTGTACTCTCAGGATCCCATACTGTTATTCCATTGGCCGCAACAAATTGATTCGTAGAAAAATATGGGAATGCAATTCCAATTAATCCAAAAATCAAGATATAGAATAGAAACAAATTACCTCCAAGAAAATGTCTATGATTCCAAGCAGGACCCCATATATATGGCCAAGGAGAAGATACACTATCTGCAACCTTATCTAGAAGCTCTTGCAGCCTATTCATAGCCCTTGATTAATCATCAGGCATCTAATCTTCGCCATCAATCAACTTAACATAATCACCTTTTGATACCATTCCTTCGATTTTCACTCGAGCATACCATCTGGACCAACCTGGAAACTTTTTCTCACTAATGCGGGAAAAAAAAGAATCTGAAAACACATGAGATATTGTTTTACAAGGGGTAGCAGGTGATGTGATTTCAATCATAGATTCTCCAATAGACAATATTGAACCTGAATTCAACATAGACCAATCGATACCTGAAATAGTTAGATTTTCCCCTACTGCTCCTTCATTTATTGTATGTCCTTCATTGATTAATGCATCAATTAATTCCAATGAATAAATACAAACTGCTCTTTCTGGCCCACCATGATACTTGAGATCATTCTGTCGATCTCCTTCAACCCCTCCAAACAAAAGTCTAGTTGATTCGACTGGAAACTTGGGCACCCCTCCATTAGGATTAACATTGATTGAAGAAATATATCCAGAAATAACGCTAATCACCCCAATACGCTTCACGAATGGCTTGGTTCGCTTCCATACAGGCAACCACATCAGAAGGACGTTCGGGCATTGATTCAATCCCAGCAAGATGGGAAAACATAGGTAGCACATTTGACATATTCACTACTCCCCATCCTACTTGAGTACACGGAGCAATAGGAGAGATAGGGGCCGTACCAGAAGTAGGGTCCCATGTTGAGAATCCGGGGTACCAAGCGGAAAGATTCAATGCATCCCTTAGATTTTGATTTGAGACTGAAAGATTGGTACCATTGACCAACAAACCATCTCTTTCTGAAGATGCTCCTGAACCCATATCATCTGTTCTATCTCTTAGTTGAGTCAATACAAGACTCAGAATTCCTGCAGTCCTAGGTGTTGCAAATGAGGTTCCTGAAGTCTCATGATAACCATCTATGTCATCATGATTAGGTAACATTTGAGTCCAATCAGCAGCAATATCTGGATACGAACCGCTCATTATTTCTTTTTGATCATCGCCTTCTTCTGCATAACCTGATATACCTATAGACCAAGGAGGACCAGCTGTAGAATCTTGTACAGCAGGAGAAGGAGAATTGTCTGCTGCACCTGTGTGAACTTTATGATTTTCAACTACTGCAACCCTAGTTGCGTCTTCTATTCCTGGTACTGGAAGGCTACCTATTGGTCCAAATGAAGTTGAAATAATATCGACTAATGGTTGACTGGCCGCAGCTAATACTGCAGAATCACTGAATCCTTCAACAAAGAAAATTATTGCATCGGGATTTGCATCCAAAACTGCTCCAGTTACCGCAGTACCATGCCCATCAGATGGATCATCTAAGATAGGAATATCAGTTCCATCATCTGGAGTGGTACCAATAATACGTGTTCCGGGAAAATAGACTATGTCACTTGAAGTGATAACATCCCAACAATCTTCCTTATCTGCCTCATATCTCTCTTCCCATGCCCCTTCTGTGGTGAGGTTACACCACATTGTAACTCCCAAATCATCGAGGAGCCAACTTGGGAGAGTCTCATTTAGGACAAATCGTTCGTGGTATACGTTAATCCCAGTATCAATCGGAGCGACAACCGAATAAGCGCGCCAGTTATCATCTTCTTCGAGACCTGCTTCTATTGCTTCCTCTGGTGAATTCGCAGCAATAAAAACGGATAATGTAGATGCAAGAATAAGTAAAATCACAACAGTAAATGAGGCTATAAGTCGCTTTGGCGTATACTCTTTACTATCGAAAACGGCCTGAATCAGATTATTTTCAACTGGTGCCGTCATAAGTGCAACAATGGAGAGTGAAAAAATCAGTAATTTCCCGAATAGTTCGAGTTCCCCTGTAGCAATAAAAGTTAGGCTCAAAGGAATGAAGGGATATATTCCAGCATATAACAAAACCCATGGTTGATTACGAATAAGTAAGATACATGCTATACTGATATCGACTAATCCAACGCAAACTAGGACTACTGGTGCCAACTCTGTAGGGAAAATGACTGAAACCACAGGGATATATTTTTCAGTTACCAACAGAGCCTTGACTCCATGTTTTGCAAATACCCAAAACAGATACAAAGTGGATAATGAATATACTAATTTCCTCAAAGTAAATCCTCTAACCCAATCCAGAGAAATCATGTTGATTTTGAAATGATAAAGTAAATCAATAATTGATTTATGATTCTGTATTTCGGTCATAATGATTGATTTCGGTTCCCCATTATCTACCAACTCGGCATCAATGCCTCCATCCATGAAACGCCCATGAGATGTCAAACATAATCTTCACGGATTAAAAAATCTAATTTCGTTGAGCAATAAATGACAAAGTTCCAGCCCAATTATCGTCCGCATTAGCTCTGAATGATTTTAAAATCGTAAAATTCGCATCTAGAATCATCTTTTCCCACTCTATCTCTGAGTAAGTGTTCATTCTAACTCCTACCTTCTCAGGCCATTCTAAACTTTCTTTATTCTCAAAGTAATGATCTATCCCAAAAGCAAGAATTCCCCCCTCTACCAACCATTCTCTTCTTACCATTTCAAGAAATTTGGGGATATTGTCCAAATAATACAATACTTCCATTGAATGAACTAAGTCTACTCTCTCGGGAGGATTCCACGATGATAAATTTGCATGGAAATAAAGGCCTTGGGGATCTTTCTCTAAGGCACGTAATATCATTGACTTTGCGCCATCTACTCCTATTGCTAGAGAACAAGAGGGATTGTTTTTTAGGATTCGAACAACCCATCCATTTCCACAACCAGCATCAATTGCAGAAAACCCTCTTTCTATAGATTCTGATGGCATCGCGATTAATGCAGCATTCAGTATTTCTTGAACTGCAGGGGCATGCCCTCTTTCCATTCCTTCGTCTTTACCAATGTCTGCCCATTCACTGAATACATCAACAGCTAAACGCATCTGATCCCTCAAAGTTTTCTAGTGAAAGATTGAATGCCAGTAATATGACGAGCGAGAATTAAATTATGGATATCGTGAGTTCCTTCGTAAGTTTTTACCGATTCAAGATTATTCATATGTCGCATAATTGGATATTCATCTGTAACACCATTAGCTCCGTGAATATCTCTAGAGACCCTAGCAATCTCAAGAGCAATATCTACGTTATTCATCTTAGCCAAACTAATCATTTCAGGGAACCAATCATCTTCATCAATTCTACGGCCTAGGTGATATGCGAGAAGTTGACCTTTTGTTATCTCTCTGAGCATGGTAGCGAGTTTCATCTGGATAAGTTGGTATGCAGCAATAGGATGATCGAATTGTATTCGCTCCATAGAATAATTCTTAGCGGCATCAAAACAAGCCTGAGCAGAACCTATTGAGCCCCAAGCAATTCCATATCTAGCACGATTCAAACAAGAGAATGGCCCACCCAAACCTTTCGCACCGGGTAAGTAACGATCTTCTGGCACGAAAACATCCTGAAGAACTAGTTCTGATGTCACAGAAGCGCGTAGAGAATGTTTGCCCTTTTGTTCAGGTGCACTAAATCCTTCATCATCTTTTTCAACAATAAATCCTCGAATTACTCCATCTAATTTTGCCCAAACTATTGCAATATCTGCCACAGTGCCGTTGGTAATCCACATCTTGGCTCCATTCAAGATATATCCTCCTTCAACCTTCTCAGCTTTAGTAACCATTCCACCAGGATTAGAACCATAATCAGGTTCGGTTAATCCAAAACATCCGATTATTTCCCCAGTCGCCATTTTTGGTAGATACTTATGCTTCTGTTCCTCTGTTCCAAATTTATGAATAGGGTGCATAGAAAGAGAACCTTGGACACTACAGAAAGAACGAAGCCCAGAATCGCCGCGCTCTAATTCTCTGCATACTACACCGTAAGCGGTGTAGGACATTCCTGCGCATCCATATTCTTCAGGAACAACCATTCCTAGGACGCCCATTTCGCCCAAATCTTTGATCCATTCTTCAGGAAAGTAAGCCTCATTGTATGCCTTTTCGATGTTAGGAATTACCTTTTGATCTACCCAATCTCGAACCATGTCTCTAAGCATGATCTCCTCTTCATTCAGCATTTTGTCTACATCAAAGAAATCCAAGGCCTCATATGCCATCTCTAGTCACCTAGTCTGTGGCCCTAGAGTGACCTGTTTGAACCTTACCGATAGTTGATTACTACCTAACACGCTTCTTCCTTTGCTCTCTCTTGTCTTTTAGTGTAGGCTCGAGACCCTTACGTTTTCTTCGCCACCTGTTGTATGAAGTTTGCATTTTTGGACTATTCATGAAAATTAGACCAAGCACAATTCCGGGTACACTTACAACAACAACAACAGCCAATGCATAACCGGCTAGACTAGTAAGTAATGGATCTACAATTTCGATTGGAATGAAATTTATTGCATCACCTCTAGAGTTCAAAATCCAACCCTCCGCTTCTGAAGTACTCCAAGAACAGACTATCGGGCGAGTTGCTACGTCAAGTTGTTGATTTGCAACATCTACATGGTCATACCAAGGAAAGGATTCTTCTGAATCAGGACGATGATCTATCAACCCAAATGGAATCGTTGCAATCATCATTCTATTTTCACTATGTCCACAAATTTTGGTAAACTCCCCTGATAAATCGCTTAGTATTACAGCATCTAAGGTTGATTCTCCTTGAGAAGAATCATCGAGACGAATGGTTGCAATATTTCGATTGGAACCTACCGCAACACAGACAGGGATATTTCCTTGATCACATTCAACATCATTCCAAATCACCGCAGATCCACCTAACCATGTAATTTCATGGTCATCATCTATTATTCCAATCCCGTCTAATTCAGTAGAAACTACACATAATCGAATTACAGGGTGGCAATCAATAGAAGTCACAGGACTTTCTCGAGTATTTTCCAATGCATGCATCTCTCCGCCATCAGCCAACGAACGGAATCGCCAAATTCTTCCTGAATCAGCAGAAATATATGCCCATGCTCCATTTGTATTCCATGATACTGCAGTGAGGGTACTTATCTCAACTAACCCAATTCCTGAAACATTAGATAATCGTTGGTCTTGGTAATCATATCGAAGAACACGGCCAGAATCACCAACAATGAATGCGTTACCAGCAGGATGAAAATCGACTGCATTAAGATCTTGATCTGTAATTGAATCTAGTTTCAAAGAATCCTCAGGATTGTCATTAGGGATAACAAAAACAACACCATCGTCTCCGATTACCAATGATTCATCAGCATTTGAATCTAAAGCATTTAGAAAAACTGGCTCTTCAGAAATGGTTATCCTAGTATTGGATTCAACTATTGATTCCGCTTGAACTGAAACAAAAAGAAAGACCAAGAGAAGAGGCATTAACCCTCGTAACTGGGCCCGACCCATACCCCTCCGGAGGCGCACGACTTCATCATGTGAACGGTCAATGCATATTCTTCAACGCAGGGAGGATTCAAGTCCTTCCTCCTCACCGGAGGGAATATGGAACGCTTCGCGACGACTAGAGGTAAAGTCAAAGATGTAACAGCAAATGGTGGACTGGCGGAATTGGCTAAGAAATATTTTGATAATGTTGAATCGACTGGTGAAAACGCATTTACCGGATCACATGGCATAATGAGAAGCATTGAAGCATATTACAAAGGAGATGCTTTAATTGTCGAAGTAGATAATGAAAAACCTGATTTCTCAAATCCAGAATCTATGAAGTCTGCTCGTGAAGATAGATTGAGATGGACACAATTTTTAGATGATTCAACAGGATATGACTCAAAAAAGAGAGGAGATAAAGCAAAAGAATGGGGGAAAAAAGCCAACAAAGCAAAGTCTTCTATTTCTGCAGCAAAACATTTTATGAGTTTAGCTAAGAATCTAAATCAAGAAACAATAGACAAAGCAAACGATCTAATCCAAGAGATCGAGTCTGCGCTCGAAGCAGGGGATAATACAAAAGCTGCTGGACGTGGAGAAAAATTATCCAAATTACTGAATAAATGAGGTAAATTCGATGACCCCTGAGGATGTCATGCGTCTCATTGAAGAGACAAAAGGAGGTCCAGAACTATCTTCTGAAAATAAAGAGAAGATATCTTTGATGTTTGATGGTGTTGAAGAGATAGTGGGATTAGAACATATTGTGTCTATCCTTGACGGAGAAAAGTCGCATGGCGAAGATAATATTTTGAGAGCATATATTGGACTCGAACCAAGTGGCAAGGCACATCTTGGATGGATAATTCTGGCAGATACAATCAAGAAAATGCTAGAACAGGGAGTCAATGTCCTTGTTTTCTTGGCCGATTGGCATGCTTGGGTGAATGACAAATTCGGCAGAGACATGGAAAAAATATCTATCGCTGGACAATATATGACAGAAGTATTCAGGGTTCTTCTCGGATTTCCAGAAGAAGGTGAAGAGGCTGGCCAAATTCGTTTCATGAAAGCCAGCCAATTAATGGACTCAGGAAAATATTGGGAAAGAGTCCTACGTTGTTCAAAGGGCATGAGCCTATCAAGAGCAAGAAGAACCTTCAGCATTATGGGAAGAAGTGAAGATTCATCAGATGATGATTTATCTGCTTTCTTTTACCCAGCAATGCAAGCTGCCGATATCTTTGAATTAAGTGTTGATATTGCTTTTGGAGGAATGGACCAACGAAAGGCTCACATGTACATGAGAGAAGTAGGAGATAGGAACCATTGGGTGAAAGCCACTTGTATACATACACCCATGCTGTCAGGACTGAAGGGAAGAGGTGGAGGACGGATGGACTCATTCGATCATAAAATGTCAAAATCTGACCCTAACAACGCAGTATTATTACATGACACTCCAAAGAAATTAGAAAAGAAGTTCAGAAAGGCATTCCTCGAACCAGGAAATCCAGATTCTCCAGTTTATGAAATTGCAAAATATGTTATTATGCCCAGAAATGGAAAAGTACATGTTCATCCAAAACCAGAATTTGGAGAACCATCTTCTTGGACTGATTTAGATGCCTTAATCGAAGCAATAGGTGATGGATCTGTCCATCCATTCGATGCAAAAATGGCTATCGCACATGGTTTAGCAGAAATTCTTGAACCTATTTCAGAACATTTCACTCAAAATTCCGAATTGCTTGAGGCAGTCAACCAGATGACTGGCCAGTGAAGAATATCCAGTTATTTACACTTCCAAGTTAATTTTAGGAGGCCCATTCATATCATATGAGTTCGTGGACTAGATGATAATATGGAAGTAGGCATCGATGATTTCGCTATTCATTTCCCTCGTCTTTACTTCGATATGAAGGATTTCGCAAAATTCCGCGGGGCAGATTTTGAAAAATTAAACAAAGGATTGGGTTTGAATGCAATGGCAATTCCCGACGCCCACGAGGATACCGCCACAATGGGAGCAAATGCCGTCGCTCGACTAATTGACCGGAACGGATTGTCTCCTTCTCAAATAGGTAGAATCTACCTTGGAACAGAATCAGCACTGGATGGTGCAAAACCTACAGCGACATACATCATTGACATGCTTCAACAAAGATATTCAAAACAATATGGACCTGATTGCTTCAGAAATTGTGATGTTGTAGATATGACATTTGCATGTATTGGAGCAGTAGATGCTCTTCACAATACACTGGATTGGGTTGCTCGAGGAGGCGAACAAGAGGAAAGAATTGGAATTGTTGTTTTTAGTGATAATGCAAAATACGATATGGAATCTAGTGGGGAATATACCCAAGGTGCTGGAGGAGGAGGAATCCTAATCAGAGCAAATCCGAGGTTATTGGTTATCCCAGATATTTGGGGCGTATCTACAACCCCAGTTCATGACTTTTTCAAACCTAGAAGAGAAGTACCTGTAAAGAATGTCATTGAAAGAGTACTAGATCTAGCGAGAGAGACCGGTCAATCATTCAAGTCAGGTCTCAGCGAAAGGATGATGAGAAATCTGCGCGGATCAAAAATGTCCAATGATGAATTATTTGCAGAAGATACGCTAAAAATCCACAGAGACACACCTGTATTTGACGGGCAATTCTCTAATCGATGTTACATGGAATCCGTTAAACAAGCATTCATTGACTTCCATGGAAAGGCCAGACGAAATGGCCGATTAAATCCTGAAAAGGACCCTATTCTTACAGAACAATGGGAGAGAATCATTGTACATCTTCCTTACGCGTTTCAAGGAAAACGGATGTTCCCTGATGTGTTTAGACATGATCGTAGAGGAACTCCTGTTTGGAATGAAATAATCGATGAAATTGGAATTGAACCAACGATAGAAGATTTTGAGGATACGCCTGAAGGAATTGCTGAATTTGATAAAGCGAACGATAGTTACAGACGTGCTATTTCCAAAACTCAAGCATTCCGAGATTTTGCCGATGAAAGAATTGAGCGAGGACAAAGAGCTTCAAGTCTGATAGGAAATCAATATACTGGGTCAATATTCTTAGCTCTTATGTCATCGTTAGAATGTGACTATGAAGAAAATAATTCTATCGAAGGGAAACGAATTGGACTTTGCGGATACGGTTCTGGAGCTAAAGCCAAGGTATTCGAGGGAATTATTCAACCGGAGTGGAAAGAGATCGCTTCAAGATTCCTACTATTCGAAAGATTAGATCTCAGAAGGCCAATTCTTAGTGATGACTATGAAGCATTGCACAGAGGAAGTACAACTGAATCAATCATTGAACCTAGTCAAGAATTCGCACTTATCAGGGGAGTGAACGGCGGGCTACCAGGAGAACGTCGTTACAGATGGGTAGATTAATCATTCACTAATTCTGAATTCTCATCTCTAGTAATAGCTTGTTTTGGAGAATTCATTTCTTCATCATTATTTTCGACTGGAATCAACAATGGCTCAAGATCTCCGAACGATTCGAATAAACTAGGACCACTGGAAAGATAGTACACTGAACCTCTTCCATCCCTAGAATCTTCAGCACTTGAATTCTCATTAGTTGCACATTGACCCGTACAACCGTCAGCAAAGGCGACATAAACACGACCTTCCCTATCGATATGTAAATCATTGAAGTCTAACAGATTACGATTCGACCCCCCAATATCCCTGCAATCACCCGAATTCAGACAGATAGAGCCGACTTGAACTGGATCTTCTGTTACCCTGTAAGTGTGAAAAATTGGATTCTCATCTAATGCATTAATACTGAAAGTAATATAAAGATGGTATGTCACATTGTTTGGAGCGTAGTGCGCATTTCCATCCCAAGCATTACCGTCGATATCTGATTGGTTTAACATTTCAGAATTTTCACTTCCAAGATAGGTTATAGCTATTCTTCCAGGGTCACCGGCATCTGTTTGAGGGAAAGTCGTTGAGATGACGCCTGCAGGACTGATGCGAATACTTTCAGAATCTGAACCCCAAGTGGTATCCCAAGTATCTCCTGAATCGGTACTTCGAGCCATGTAAATCCCTTGGTCGGATCCTGTCCATACATGGTATGCGTTGGATTCACTGTCGGTCGCAACTTCAGAATTCTTGCGCGGGTATGGAGTCAATGCGTCAAAACCCATCGTACGAGTGTCCCAGGTCAGACCATTGTCCTTTGAGAAAATAATTGTAGGAGTCTCAACTCTTGGAGTTACATAGACCGTTCCATCGGGGGCAGTGGTTATAGCTCCGTGTAAACCCCCATTATCGGTTGCAAGACCGTATATCTGTCCCCCAGTTGGGAAAGTGGCTCCACCATCATAGCTTGTGTAGCAAAAGATTCCAAGCAACTTGTTGTAACAGAAGTACACTGCCTCGGAGTAAAGCGGACTGAGTTGTCCAAGCCCACCGTAGACTGAATCTGTCCAAGGCCCTGAACCCAATTTAATGTGGTCATTAAGAGGTATAGGGCCGCTATCGTATGGGTTCCCCAGCCAAGTCTCCCCCTCGTCATCAGACCAACCAATCCAAGTGGTCGCAAGTCCCATCATATGGATATTGAAAACTCGGTCAGTGACCGGATCTACCCACCCATAAGGGTCGCTTGTGAATGGAGCCTGAGTGATGTCAGCAGTGTTTTCCCAACTTTCTCCGTAATCGCATGAGCGCATTGGCTTTTCCATGGCGATGAAAAACATGCATCCACTGGATGTGATTCCAATACTGGGCTCTTTGCCGGTTTCTCCAACATCGCTGAAAGTGAATGACATAGGAATTAATTCTTCATTTACTGGAAGACCATCAGCACCGGTTACAAATGTAGTAGGAGATTTAGGATCTTCTGCTGGTGGTAATGAGATCTCGTCTTGATTCAAACAGCCTGACAATGATGTGGAGATAAGTAAGAAACACATCAAGAATGAACTACAACGAACCCTCAAAAAAAAATTTCTAGAACTGAGTGTTGGCATTGTTTACCTCGTTATGAATAATTCTAGGAGTCTCCTAGTGCCCGGTTAATCACAATTCGCTGAACTTCTTGAGTACCTTCGTAAATTTGAGTAATCTTGGCATCTCTGAAAAATCTCTCAACAGGGAAGTCAGTCGTATATCCATAACCACCGAGAACTTGAATCGCTCTTTCAGCAACCCACATAGCATTATCTCCGGCAAATAACTTGGCCATACTTGCTTCCATGGTGTGTCTACGTCCACCATGGTGGTAATGTTGTTCTTTTGCCCAAGCTGCACGATATACCATTAGTCTAGCAGCTTCGGTCTGTGTAGCCATATCTGCAAGATAATTTCCTATTGATTGATGAAAGGCTAGTGGTTTACCAAAGGCTTCCCTTTCGTGAGAATATTTGACCGCGGCATCAAGTGCACCCTGTGCAATACCCAAAGCTTGGGCGGCTATTCCAATTCTTGAATTATCTAAAGCATTCATTGCTATCGGGAAGCCTTTTCCTACTTCCTTGAGAACATTTCCTACTGGGACTTTACAATTCTCAAGAACTAAAGTACACGTATCACTACTCCGAATCCCAAGCTTATCTTCCTTCTTACCTACTGAAAATCCTTCAAAATCTTTCTCAACAATAAAAGCTGTAGTTCCTCCGTGCCTCTTTACTCCATAATCTGGATGGTCAACATCCTTAGCAAACAATACAAATATATCTGCACTTGTCCCATTAGTCACCCACATTTTTTCGCCGTTCAAAATGTAGTGATTACCGTCATCAGATAACTTAGCCTTACAGACCATAGCTGCAGCATCTGTTCCCGCACCTGCCTCAGATAGAGAATAAGCACCTACTTTATCTGAGGCCAACATAGGGAGGTATTTGGCTTTCTGCTCTTCATTTCCATGTAAGGCAATAGTCATACTGCAAAGACCGACGTGGACACAATAGAATACTCCGAAAGAAGGATCAACTCTAGAAAGTTCTTCAACAATAATTGCCTCAGAAATGTCGTCTAGTGGTGTACCACCAAATTCTTCCGGAATGGTACAGGTGTGGAGACCATATTCGATGAATTGAGACCATTCTTCAGTAGGAGGTTTTTGATGTCTATCTCTTTCTAGTGCAGTCGGGGCCAATACTGATTCAGCGAAGTCTCTGACTAGGTCTCGAATCATCGTTTGCTCTTCGGTCTCTTTGAAGTCCATGGCACACCCAAGAACGCTCCGTTTGTGAATGGTTCGGATAGATGGGAATACAAAAAAAGCCAAAATCAACGAATAATTGAAATTAGATTGCAACGGCGGCGCCATGAGGCTAGTACATGAGCGACGAGGATGAGTTCAGCATCGCAGTAGGAAGAAGATATACGCAAGAACATCTCTGGTTCCACTTAATCAGTGGACCAAACGATGATCATCAAGAATATAAGATTGGAGTTTCCGACTTTGTTAGAATCGAGTATGGAAAAATTCTCAAGGTCACTTTACCGAATATGACTGATTCAAGTGAATTTATGATCAGTTCAGATGATGAGCATTCGGAAGAAGAAGAAATTGTGTCAAAAGATGATGAAAAAGAAGACGCAGGAGCATTAGGAGAACTCTCCACTGATGATAATCTAGTCGGACTACAATGTGAATTTGAAACCTTGAATATTTTAGCACCAGTGGCTTGTTCTGTTATGAGCATGAACGGAGAAATAGAGAACAATCCACATTATGTTAATCGTGATGCATACGGCGATGGTTGGTTTGTGATTATTCGAGTACACGATGGATTTGACTTTGATGATTTGTTGAGTTCTGAAGATTATGTTGATTATCTAGCAGAATTGTAATCATACCCACATTCTATGTTCACCCAATGGTTTGTCGATGAATCCTAGAGAATTAGCTTTCTCCCAAACTGAATCTGAATCGGGGATATCATATTCCACTTGAATACGAAATAACCACTGCTTTATTTCTCCAAGAAGAGGGCCAGGTTCAATTCCCAGCCTAGATAATATTTCAGTTCCACTAACAAGAGGCTCGTTTCCTCCAGAAAGAGCAGGAAGAAGACTTAGTGCGGTTCTCAACTTATCAGATTCTTCAACAGAATGACCCCTTTCTGCAGACATTTGGGGAATCAAGTCTTCACCTAATTCTATTCGATATCTTCTAAGACAGCCATTGCTTTCTGTATTCGGTATAATTCCAATTCTCTTTGTAATTGAAATTACAGAATTTCGAATCTTATTGGGAATTAATAATTCTTTCAAAATTTGAATAACAGATTCTTCATCAAATGATTTTAGTAGCAAAGAAAGACGTCCTATCATCAAATTATAGTCTGAAATTCCTTTAAAATTACAATTATCGACACCAGATACATCATTACATCCCGGAATAACATAATTCATAACGCCATCATCAACCATTCTCTGAAGAACTTTTGATACACTTTGATAAGAAAGAAGAGTACTAAACTCCATCCAAATTCTTTCTCGGGATATCGAATTTAAAAATTCAACTGAATTAATTAGTGCTTGAGAAAGATTCTGATCCGGAATAAAGGGACCAGAATTATGACACATGAATCGATATGCTCGCATTATTCTAAGACCATCTTCTTCTAGCCGTTGTGAAGCGTCACCTACCGCTGATAATATTCCTGATTCTAGGTCTTTTTGACCTCCATGTGGGTCGTAAAAGAGGAGTTTTATGGGATCGATTGCCATGGCATTTATTTTGAAATCCCTTCGGTTAAGATCATCTGACAGTGAAGTACCAAAACGAACAGTTTCAGGTCTTCTTCTGTCTAAGTAAGTACCATCCTTTCTGAGTGTCGTAATTTCAATGTCTCCAAAATCTCCCGCTGAAGGAATTGTTACAGTTCCGAATTCAACTCCAGTGGGAATTGAAGAAGGAAAAATTTCCATCAGTTGGGAAGGGGTTGCATTACTAGCAAGATCGATATCTTGAATCGGTATTTTAGATAA
>CAZRCY010000019.1:0-5171 GCA_964598735.1 uncultured Candidatus Poseidoniales archaeon | reverse complement strand
AATACTGCTCTTCATTTAGGATTGAAGTTTATCCCGGGGATAGAGGTTGATTATCTAGGAGACGAATCCATACAAGTAGAATCTTGGCCAGGGAAGGAGGAAATGGAAATAACCAAACAATCTGTTCTTTCCATGGCTAAATCAGGAAATTTATACCCACCTAAAACAAGCAAGCATACTATTTCCATTGAATACCCTAAACGATTTTTCTCATTAGAAGAATTGAGTTAATTTTCTCTTCTTGATGAAGAAAATGCTTTCCATAATTTGTTCCCATTTCCAGAAATAATTACCGGATGAAGAGGGTCTTTGGCTGGAATTACATCAAATTCCATGATTCCACCTCTACGTGAAATTGTTAATTTAACTTCTTGTTCTACATTACCACGTAATGCACCCTTCAAATCTGATGATTTTCTCGTTCTCCTTCCATTGATTGCAATAATCTCATCCCCGGGTTGAAGTTGTTTTCTTAGGGGACTTCCTGCTATAAATTTCGAAATTCGTAATGGTGAATCTGCGAGATGTACCCCTAACCAACCTATCTGTTCATCTGACTCTACTGGATGGAGTTTTCTTCCCATACCTTTTGACCATTCCAACATATTAGGGGCTCCCAGTCCGTGTACTAATCGATGGACAACTCCATTCAATCTTCCTCGACTAAGTCGGTTCATTGAAGATACAATATCTTTCTCAACAATCGGTCGTGGTTCTATTCCTCCAGAACCAGTATCACCCTCAATATGTAATCCATGTAGTTTCCATAGGTCAACCATCACGTCATCTAATCCAATCTTTCCACTAGTTCTCTTTCTCATCTCTAAATCCATACACATCGCAGCAATTTCTCCTTGTAAATAATATGAAATTGTAGTTTCAGGAGAATGAGGATGCGGACGATATAGATGGTACCACGACTCAAAACTTGAATCCGAAAGACATTGATGATCCCAGCCAGACATAGAATGGAAACGAGTTAATTTCTTTTTCAAATCAGCAGACCAATCGTCATCCGACCATACCCCACTTCGAAGACAAATCATATCGCCGAGCCAACTGGTCACTCCCTCAAACCACCATAAAAGATCAGTATGCATCTCTTGAGACAAATCATAATCATCGAAGGTTTTGGGGCGAAGACGTTTTACATTCCAAGCATGAACATATTCATGAGAAATGAGCGATATCAGATCTCTCCACCCATCTTTATCTCCAGGATCTAGTGAACCTCTACGCATTTGACTAGACTGACTACCAGTGTGCTCTAATCCACCTCTTGCTTTCTCAGTTAAATGAAGAATAACTGCATAGTTATTCCATGGAGGTTCGCCAAATAAAGCGTGAAATTCAGAAAATAAATCACTCATTGATTTGACTAAAAAATCAATTCTCTTAGAGTCAATCTCTACTCCACCTGCATCCCAAAGTTTGAGTCTAAATTCACGACCTCCGACTTGGAATGATATTTCTTCATTGGCGTTAGCTTCTATGATACCATCATATAATGCATCACGAGAATTTGCTGTCCAAATTGACTTAACAATATCTCCATCTTTGTTGCTTGAAACAAACTTCAATTGAGTTGTGGCAGTCCAATCTGAAGGATGCATCAATTCCACGACATATGGCCCTTCCGAATAATTCGATCCAGAAATTACTCTAGGGAATGTTGCAGATGGAATCATGTGAAAGTGACTGGAATCAATATGATTAGTTCGTACACTCAAATCATTACCAAAAGCAAACCAACTAACATAGATTGACGATGCTTCTTTCGGAATTTTTACTATAATTTCATCAGGACCTCGACGCTCTACTTTACAATCGAAATTTTTTCCGGATACTATGGCCCAGGCACTCATATCATGTACTAATCTTCTAGGTTCTCTGATAAGATATGAACCAGGAGACCATCTTGGAAAGGCTAGAATTAACCTAGAGCCTACAGGATTTGAAATTTCAACTGCAGCGTAGAACCTTTGTTCATCTCTTGTAGAAACATCTAGAATATACTTAATCTCACTCATTACTTTCCTCTCCTTTACCTAAAATACTCCTATCATGGAGAACTTCTAACGCCATAGATCTTACCGGTCCTTCATCCATTTCTTCTGAAATTTTTATGACTGTGGCTAATGTTTCAGCCCCGATTTTTCGCCCTATCAAATCCTCAAGGTATCTCATCTTTCGTATATCACTGCATTTTCCAAGCAACAACTTGGCTCTAATAGAATCAACTTCAATTGAAGGAGAATTCCTGATTAATCTAGGAATCAAAGAATCAGAAGGGACTTCCATCAATAGGCTAAGAATCTCTTCAGAAGCCCAATCTAAACTATCAGAAAAAACTTTGATGACTGCCTCCATAGTTTCAGTCGAATGATTAGAAATAATCAATTTTGTATCTTCAATCGTCAATTTATTCTCAGCATAAATTCTGAGATATGCAGAAGAACGAACTAAAGGCGATGAATGAACTAAAAAATCTCTAATTTCATCAATTGCTAAAGATTCAACACTTAATGCATCTATTGACTTTGAAATCACCATTGGAGAGCTATCTCTCAATCCTTTCAGAACAAATTGTTCTAAACCTCTATCAATTGCGCTTTCAATAACTGCTCTTCTTACATTAACATAATTTGAATTTAAACCATCATCTGCAATCTCAAGAAATTTGTCATCCGGATATTGTCTCAAAGATACTATCCATGCCCTCTTTGCAACTTCAGGTTCTGAATCAGTTCTCAATTTAGACAAAACTTGACTAGAATCATCATATCTACCAACTATCTCTAAAGCAAGTAAACGAATTTCACTAGATTTATGTTTAGAAAGACGTTCTAAAAGCTCTTTTTTTTCTCCATTATCCCATCTTCTGATTGCTTCAACAGATTGATCAACAAACCATTGATCATCTGAATTTAAAAATTGTAAAAAGCCTGATAATGCAAACGGGTCATTTAATTCAAATAAATGTCTAATCGCACGACGTCTCTGACGAACATCCTTATGAGAAAGACGCTCCACCTCGACTCTGACGGATACCACGGTCTACACTGTAGAAGGATGCTCATCAACCCGTCGAGTGTCTTATCCAGTTCTATCTCGATGAGAAGCCATCATTGAAGTAACTAATATTCCAATAATTAAACCAAAAATAAATCCTCTTTCTGATGCCCCTGGAGCCGCCCCAGCAAGATCTCTGAAAGCGAACGCCAGTGAACCTGCAATAGGAATTACTCCAATCAAGAAACGGCGAAGCCATTCTGCCCTAGATGGGGGGCGCCCCATTGGTCTCAGCATAATATTCGAACGTTTTTCGATATACTGCCACCTGTGACTAGATGAAGAACGTCGTAGTTTTGAAGTTACATGATCTGCAACAGTATTGTCCACGCCCCCGCTATCTGAACCTCGACCACTACCGATTATCAGGCGAACTCTACCTAATTCATCTCGATGTTGAAGTAAATTTTTGACAATTAAATCAGCCCCCATAATATCAATTTCATGAAGATCGATTGTAGGGGTACCGGCAGAATTGGTGACATGTCTTCCAACTGACCAAGGAATATTTTTACTCACTGCTTGAATTTCAACAGGATGCAAAACTGTTCGAAGAATTTCTAATGTATCTTTCCTATCGGTTGGCTGAGCTTTCTCATGGCCTAGTAGTCTGGAAACACCTCCATAAGTAAAAATGACAACTGAAGCAGTAGCCCCGACTACTAATCCCATTCTCCCTGATGAGATTAAATCGACATCGTCAACTCCTCCTGCAAATATAGCAAGAAAGAAACCCATTGTTGCAAAAATACAGCCGATAAACAACGAAAGAAACAACATCTCTCGATAGGTCAAGGCCATGTTATCGCCCTCTACTATAAGCATCACCGTATGATGTATTCGGAGGAGAATATGCCAAAGAATCAAATTCCGTTGAGAGGCACATTCTGCTAATGCTCCCAAACGGTAGAGATGACCGTGTTAGAGAAAAGAGAATGTCGATTTACATTTCAGCATTCTTTGGAGGTTATTTATTTCTAGTATTTTTGGCACCTATTGCTTTGCCAACAAATAGTGTTCCAGAATTATCCGGTAGAGCTAACGCAATTGACTATATGACAGAGGAAGGAAGAACAGGATGGGGGAATAATGATTGGCCAGAAGGGTCAAAATTAGGACATAACCAATCTGC
The DNA here is from genome assembly GCA_964598735.1 of uncultured Candidatus Poseidoniales archaeon. Lineage (GTDB taxonomy): Archaea > Thermoplasmatota > Poseidoniia > Poseidoniales > Thalassarchaeaceae > MGIIb-N2. Next base: position 967 of record CAZRCY010000019.1, on the reverse strand, counting down.
ACATGGTGGCCCTTTTGCATGGTCAGAATTGAATCCAATTTGGGCCTTCACCTATGGATTCGCAGATCTTAACTGTCATCAAAAACATTACAGATCATGGGAGATTAATGGAAATCAACTCGCATTCTGTGCCAGAGATGTAGGTATTTTTGCAGGAGTTGTGATTGGTGCAGCTATTTTTGGGAGATTAGGGTATAATCGTTGGACTTTGCGAGATACATTTCTATCGATTTTTCCGGACAAATGGCTAGAAACAGTATATCAAAAAAACCTTAGAGGAATTGCAAGTCTTGGTATCGCATCAATTTTGGTCATTCCAATGGGTATAGACGGATTCACTCAATTACTCACGGATTATGAATCTAATAATTTATTGCGTTTAATCACAGGACTTGGCTTTGGTATTGCCTTAGGTCTGATATTTGTCGCAAGTCTCAGTGCACGTCCAAATGAATTTGAAGGGGCTTGGCAGGTTTCACTTCCCGGGGGAGCCTGTTTCCAAATAAAAGAAGAGGAATAATCAATCTCCTCGATACCAACGACGGAGTTCATCGATATCTACAGGTATTTTGTTACCTTTCCCTCTACCGCATCCGATTACTTCGAATCTTTGAATACATAATTTAACATCTGAAATTAGGGAATCGTCACCATCCTTCAAAATATTTGTCAAAGCATCTTTCCACCTAGGGGAAGAGCCAGCCTTACGATGCCATTCATGCAATTTTTGTCGAATAGGGCTCATCAATAAAGCAAGTTTCCCAAAAGCTTGCCAATCAGGTCTTAACTCGGATCTTGGTGCTTCTCGACCCAATATTGTGCGATGCCTCCTAATCCATTGATGAACATCAAGAAATTGAATCATTCTCTGAGTATGTCTGTGACTGACTGTGCGAACGGGCCCCAATGCAGAACGAAGTTGTTTAACATCAGCTGATGAAATCATACTTAGGGTGCCAATAATGGA
>CAZRCY010000018.1:0-21803 GCA_964598735.1 uncultured Candidatus Poseidoniales archaeon | reverse complement strand
TCCGATCTAGAGATTGAATTTACACCAGCAATAATTCCAATTTCCATGCATTTTCTGCCATCTTCCAAATCAATTATTTCTGGCCAAGAGTTGTTATTTTCTTCTAAAATAAAATCATTAGATATAGGGCTAGAGTGTCCTTTTGTGGCGAACCAACGACCTTCGAATTCAGCATCTATTGATTTACATAATACAGCATTATTTCCCAATACAGGATGAGCATCCATAGGCAGATGTAAGCCAATTATTGTAAGGTTATTATCGATTGCGAGCTTCGTTCTTTTCGCTTCAATATCATCACTGAAGGGCAAGGGAATTCTACCATCAGTCCATGTAAGACCATGGTGAGAAATCAAAATATCTGCCCCTAATTGGATTGATTTTTTTATCACTTCTAGGCTAGCATCAGTAGATGTAACAATTAGATTGCATGAGCGATTCAAATCAGAAATTATCTGAGGTCCATTCCAAGCCCTTGAGGAATCAGGAACAGAATTTACCCGATATTCTGAGCATATCAACTTGACCATTTCCACAACTGTTGGCTCAGACATTCAACTACCTCTCTGCTAATCTTCTATCAATATTAGGAAAATCGTAGACCCAATAGTGCGACGTCTGGAAGAGAGTAACGAGACATAATCGCATCTTTCATTATCCTAACATGAATTTCAGCCACAACATGAACTGTAGCATTGAACATATGACCTGCATGTACATTGTTATCATCATCAGACCAACAACAATGGATATGAGTGAATGGTTTTCCATCCTCGGTTCTAGAAATATTCCCAGACAAACTAATCAATTCACCTGGTGAATTCAATGATCTTGTGATGTAAACTCCCTCGTCGTTCATGAATCCATATTTATTCTCTCTTGTCCTACCAATTCCACTGGTTACAGCCGCTGCATCAATACCAATTTCGTCGGCAAGATTCTGTAAAGAGGCGTGTATCTCTTCACCAGGATCGATTCTCACAAACACGTCTTCACCACTGATTGTCCATTCCATGATTTTCTTAAGATTAGGCAGTTCCTAAATTTCTCTGTTATAAATTCGAGTAGAAGTATTGAAAATCAACAAAAAGTTGACCGAGACAAAACAAAAATTCCAGTAGAAAACAAGGGGTTCAGAGGACGTCAGCCGTTTGATTCATAGACGGTCGATTCTTAGGTTAAATTCCCGGTGAACTAAATGGCGCTACAGATGGAAGATATCAGTTCGCGGTGGGAGACCTTTTTCCAAGAAGTAAAATCACAAGAAATTCAACTTCTCACAAACAATTCAATCGAATTTAGAATACGATTTAATGATATTCAATCTTGGGACCCAGAATTTGCTAAGAAGATTCTAAATCAACCAAAACGAACAATCTTGACTGGCAAAAGAATTCTTTCTCAAAGATGTAAGGAAAATGGACTAAACATTGAACCTGATATTCTGTTTGAACATCTACCTCCAGATGTTGAAAATGATCTTCGAGAGATAGGCTCAGATGACCTAAATCGGCTTAGGAGTGTAAATGTTGTTATCACAAAGGTCTCTGAAATACGTCCACGTATCTACGAAGCAACTTGGTGTTGTGATTCATGCGGAGGAGATACTATGGTTCGTCAAGAGAACGAATTGGAACTTAAAGAACCATTAATTTGCAGTGGATGTGAACTGCCAGCTTCTGGAGCAGGATCGACTCGGTTTACGTTAGATAGCGACAGATGTACATGGATTAATAATCAATATCTCGAAATTCAAGAGTTACCTGAACGCGTAAAAGGAAGTGGGCAACCAAGTCGAGGAAAGGTTTTGATTGAAGGAATCCTGTGCAATAGATACCTTCCAGGTGAGAGGGTAACTGCGAATCTAATCCCCTACACTCAGGCAGGATATCATCGAAACAAAAAGTCTGCAATGTTTGAGATTGTGTACAGCCTTCATTCTGCAGTAAGAGAATCTACACCCTTTACAGATATTCAACCTTCTGAAGAAGAGAAAAAGGAGATAAAAAAAGTTGCAATGAGACCAGATTTAATGGCAATAATGCAGGAATCTATTGCTCCTTCAATTATTGATGTTACTGACAAATTAAAGGTAGTAAAACGAAGTTTATTGATGCAATTATTTGGAGGAGTTTCACGAATCAATGCAGATGGAACTCGCAATAGAGGAGATATTCACATTTTATTGATGGGTGATCCCGGAGTTGCAAAATCTCAACTTCTCACCTATATGTCAAAATTAGCCCCTAGGGCTAGATTTGCATCAGGGGGAAATATCTCTGCTGCTGGATTGACTGCTGCTGCAATTCGCGACTCCTTCGGAGATGGAAGATTCACATTAGAGGCTGGAGTTTTACCTTTAGCAGATTTAGGTATTGCATGCATAGACGAGATTGATAAAATTAGCAATGAAGACAAAGGATCTCTCCACGAAGCAATGGAGCAACAACAAATTTCAGTAAGCAAAGGAGGGATTACCACTCAATTACGTGCTCGATGTGCAGTTCTATCAGCGGCTAATCCAACCAAAGGAACCTTTGATGTTGGTCCAAATCAAAATCTTATGTACGCGTTTAATCAAACTGGGCTCCCAATTCCTCTTGCTACTAGATTTGATATCATCTGGTTGATGAAGGATAGAGTTGATGAAGAAAACGATGCAAGTATCGCAAGACATATCATGGCAAGTAGAATTAAAGGCGTTCCCGAAAGTAAAGTGGAAGAAAATACGTTTGAGAATCCAGTGACGAAGGACGAAGAAGTAGTATACAAAACAAACACAAACGGGAAAGAGTACCTCTCAGTTCCTTTTCTTAGGAAATATATTGCATATGCAAAAACAAACCATTCACCGATTTTGACAGATGAGGCTAAATCAATGATCTTAGATTACTACAAACAGGCGAGGCACAGTTATGGCAAGGATTCTGAAGAGTTATCAGAACGAAGAGACGAACAACCCATTCCAATAAGTGCTCGTGCATTGGAATCCCTTATTCGGCTCGCTGAAGCACACGCTCGTATGAATTTACGTGATGAAGTAATAGGCGAAGATGCAGATATGGCTATCGCCATCTTCAGGCATTGGAGAGAAGAAGAAAATGTAGGATCTGTAGCAGAAATGTCTACTGGGACCTCACACGGACCGGCACAAATGAATAGAATTGTAATGAAAATTGTAAAGGATATTGTTAGTGAAACCGGGAAAGATGCAATGCAAAATGACATCTACAGTAGAGCAGTAGCAATGGGAATTGATGATACTTATGCTATTGATGATGCTATCCAGAGACTAAGCAATGATACTCAACTATTGATGTCACGACCGGGTCAATGGAGACTATATTAAGCGCGTCGCTCATATCCTTCTTACTCTTCGGGTTGGCATGGAAGGGGAGCCAGAAGGATTGGTGGAGGATTCTAATTCACTCGATCCCAAGGCTCTAGGATTCATGTGTGGCTTAGAAATTCATCAACAATTAAACTCAGGAAAACTCCACTCTAGGCAACCGAGTGTGCTCTATGAATTAGGAATTGATTCTATTCCTAAAAATTGGAAACGGGTTGAAAGGAAGCTGAATGCAACATCTGGTGAATCTGGAGCTATAGATGTAGCTGCACGGTTTGAACAAAGAAGAAAGAGATCTTTCGTTTACATTCAATGTCCAAATTCAGGACTAATTGAATTGGATGATTCTCCGCCTTCGGGCCTAGATGAGGAGGCATTAGACATCGCAATGACAATTGCTAAACTTCTCGAAATACATCCAGTAGAGGTATTACAAACGATGCGTAAGCAAGTAGTAGATGGTTCGAATACATCAGGATTTCAACGAACGACTTTGATTGGGACATCGGGAAAAATCAAAACTGAGAGAGGAGATGTAGGAGTAGATGTTTTACTTTTGGAAGAAGATTCTGCAAGGAAATTAGATACTCGTTCAACTGGAAATGGTGAGCAAGTCGTCTATATTTTAGATCGTTTAGGAATCCCTCTTGTCGAAATTGCTACATCTCCAGATATCGTTGATCCTGAACATGCAATGGAAACTGCACGAACAATAGGATCCCTTCTAAGATCTACGCGTTCGGTTAGAAGGGGATTGGGGACAATTCGTCAGGATCTAAATGTCTCAATTGCATGTGGAGATAGGGTAGAAATCAAAGGCACACAAGATTTGGAGTGGGTACCTCAAATTATCAGACTAGAAATGGCCCGTCAACTTCATTTCTATCGACTAGCAAATGAATTAAGAGCAAATCAAAATCTTCCTCCGTTACCGGTTCATCGAAACCAAGATAGTGCTGATGTAGAGAAAAAGGTAGCAGAAAGAGTAAGTCAAATAATTCCATTTGAGTTACACAACGTAACAGATATATTTGGTGAAAATGAGTCTAAGATGGTCAAGAACATTATCAATTCAGAAAATAATAATGCTCTAGCTTTGGGCTTATCTCTTCCTGGATTAACAGGAAAACTCGGATCTAAAAAACTGGACAAAAACGGTGCCCAATTACCTCGCTTAGGTCGTGAACTGGCAAGTGCTGCTAAACTCGCAGGAGTGAAAGGTATTTTTCATTCAGGCGAACTCCCAGCATATGGAATTTCACAATCTGAAACTGATGCGTGTAAAGAAATCCTTGGGGATTGTTTTGTACTTTGTCTTGCTCCAAAATGGCAAGCAGAACTTGCGTTAGAAGCAGTTCATGAAAGAGCTAAGCTTGCATATCATCGGATCCCCCAAGAGGTACGAAATGTTGTCATTCGTAAGGGTTCACCTGAAGATGGTACGACCACTGCAATGCGCCCCTTACCTGGAAGTGCTCGGATGTATCCCGAAACTGATGTTCCTGTGAGATTTTTTGGTGATGTTGATTGGGAACGAATTCAATCTAATATGCCTCCAAGTGCGGAAGAAAGACTTGCTAAACTCCAACCTCTTGGCCTTTCAGAAAATCAAATTGAAGCTCTTCTTGGGGCTGAATTGGATGATATTATTCACGATCCTTTCGGGGACGGATCTCCTTTACCTGAAGGTGTTTCGGCAAAAGCATGGGCAAGTCTAATTCTTGATAGAACTGTAAACGAAATCGCATCTGAGGTTGGTATTCCAGACAATGATGTCCCATATGCATTATTGTGTCTAGCTCTAACATGTAGAGAACAAGGGAATTTGACTCGTGAAGGATTAATTCCTCTCTCGTCAAAAGCATTGAATCAAGGTGTATGGCCTACCGATAGGGATGTAATGTTAACATGGTTTACAACTACATCAGAAGAAGATGGATTCAAACCAGCAGATGAGGCCAGTATCGAGACTATCGTTGATGAAATCTTAGCAGAACGTGCGGATTTTATTGCAGAACGCGGTATGGGTGCCATGGGCCCACTAATGGGTGTAATTCTAGGAAAACTAGGGAACGGTGCAGATGGAAAGAAAGTATCTGCAATTCTCAAGGATAGGTTATCAAATTACTAACAAATTCATAAGCCTACTATTTCGCCCACAAACTCCATGACGGATAAGATGTATACCCTTGTAATTGGAATGATTTTGGTTTGCACATCTGCATTAGCGGGTTGTGTTCAACAGACTGAGCCTCTGCCACTAGAGGAAGATGAAATTGGCGAGTGGAGTGTTGTCGTAACAATAGATTTTGCAGACCGAGGAAATGAGACTGCAAATCTTGAAGAGAGATTAACAAACGGAACAATTACTTTTGATCCCATAATGGTATCTAACAACACTTCAGCATATCGAGTGATGGAAGCACTACAACTAAGAGAAAATTTCTCCATCGATGTAACCTATTATGTTGGAATGGGGGCTTTCATTCATACTATTGATGGTGTTGCAGGTGCTGCTGATTACTCCACTTGGTGGGGATTCACTGAAAATGAAGAAATGGCATCTGTAGGAGCTTCAAGTCTAATGATTTCATCCAACACAACCCTCGGATGGATATTGACTGATGGGTCATAATTGCCCTGATAATAATGATTAGATAAATCTAATCCAATCGGAATCGCTTAATGCTGTTCCCGGTTCAGGTGAATATATGCTCGGTCTACATGCACTCGGTTTGTCTCCTGAGAGTGTTCTATTTATCGAGATAATATTGGTGTGTTCTGCTCTGTTTGCCCTATTTGGAGGGGAACCGGAAAATAGAACTCAAAATGCAGTTGTCTGGTCTTTTGGAATTATAGCGGCATTAGCAATAGGACGTATAATCCTCGGACCAATTCCGAACGTACAACCTGTAACTATTGGATTGTTACTTGTAGGAGCAACCTATGGGGTTAGAAAGGGAATAGGAATTGCTATTCTTGTTACGATTTTGTCTAATATCTTTCTTGGATCTGGAATGTGGACATTATTCCAAGCAGGAGCTTGGTCAATGGTCGCAGTTGGAGGATATATGGCTGCAGATCAACTTGTCAAAGATGAGAAATTGATGATTGGACGTTTGATGATTGCAGGAATTATTGCAGCGTTTGTTTTCAACTATGTTGTCTCTCTATCTGTATTGATTGCAGATCCTAGCCTAGGTGTGTTGATTGCGTATCTAATCACAGGGTTACCGTTTGACCTTCTCCATGCTGCTGGGAATATCGTCATTGCAATTACTCTTGGCCCTTCGATGCATAATATGCTTTCACGCTCACTGTCTCCAACCAATATATCTATCAGGAGTAGTTCTAATGAATCTCGAGTTGAATGATTCAACATCCACAATGGTCCTAGTTGTTCGTTCTGACTTGAAATTGAGTTCAGGAAAAATAGTTGCACAAACTGGCCATGCTGCAGTTGAAGTTGCACTAAAAGCCAAACGAAATGAAGCTGATTTATTGGCCAGATGGAGAAGTGAGGGAGCAAGAAAAATAGCGCTTAAAACACCTGATGAAGATTCATTAAAACGCCTCTATGAAGAAGCAACGGATGCTGGACTTGTTACCTATTTAGTGAAGGATGCCGGACATACTGAAATACCTCCGGGGACACTCACTGTAGTGGGTATTCTAGGACCAAGAAGATCTGTGGATATTTTGGTTGGAGAATTGTCTCTACTGTAAATTATTCATCCATATCTATTCTTCAACATTGAACCGTTGATATACTTCGTTTGTGGTACGAGTAACCCGAATGAAAGTTGTGCACTTTGGTAAATCCTTGATTCGTCTGGCTCCAACATATGAGCAAGCTGATCTCACTCCTCCTAATATTGCCTGTACAGTTTCTTCTAACCCTCCTCGGTAGGGTACTCTAACTTCCTTACCTTCAGGTGCTCGATGTTTTGCAATCTCTCCATAATACTCTTGCATTGCTTTTGCAGATGACATGCCATAGAATGACTTGTACAGCTTTCCATTTTCTCCTTTTACCAATTCTCCTTCTGATTCATCGTGACCTGCAAACATTCCTCCAAGCATTACAAAGTCAGCACCTGCAGAAAACGCCTTGGCAACATCACCTGGAGAAGAGCATCCGCCATCAGCCATGACATGACCTCCTAGTCCGTGGGCAGCATCTGCACATTCAGAAATTGCAGACAATTGCGGATAACCTACTCCAGCTACTTTTCTAGTAGTACATACCGATCCTGGGCCAATTCCAACCTTTACGATGTCAGCACCGGCTAGGATTAATGCCTCAGTCATTTCTCTAGTGGCTACATTTCCAGCTATGACAATAGAATCCGGGAAATTAATTCTGACTTCTTTGATGTAATCCAAAAATACTTCTCTGTAACCATTAGCAACATCAACACAGATCATAGAAATTTCCTTACTTGTAGACATTTTCTTCTTGAGTAATTCTAGACTATTCTCAGTAGATCCACATGTAATTGCTACAAAATTTGGATCGACATTATTATTCCAAGCCTCTGAGCATTGCTTGGTTGAATAGAACTTCTGAAGACATGTTAACATGCTATGTTTTTGGAGTACTTTGGCTACCTCAAATACGCCAGTAGTATCCATATTTGCTGCAACAATTGGGATTCCTGTCCAAGTTTTATTTGAATGTCTAAATGTGAATTCACGACTCAAAGTAACATCAGATCTAGATACTAAGGTACTACGTTTAGGTCTGATAAGTACGTCATCAAATGTAAGTTTCAAATCGTGATCTATACGCATTGGAACCTTATCGATGGAACGAAGGTGTACTTAAGAGAATTCTTATTTTCTATTCAGTAGAACATGGAGCAGTAAACCCACTGGCATCAACATTACACCAAAGAAGACAATTATTCTGAGACGGTTAATTCCAATCTCATTCTCCACAGCCTTTCTCCACATCCATCTTGTGGCCATGATGTCACCTGCGACGAAATGAGCCCACGCAAGTACTGTCCCTGTCTCTGTTCCTAACAACGCCACCATTGTGTCAAAAAATTCAGCAGGGTTCCCGATAAATAAATCAATAAGACCGCTCGGATTCATGACTGTAGCAAGCAACCATACTCCTAGAGGTCCCACGAAAAGTAGGTTACCTTCAAGCCACTTGTTTGTTCTATCCGAAAATGGTTCTACCAACATCAACATCCAAAAAGGACCAACCCAAATAGTCGAAAACATAAACAAAGCTATATTCAAAGGTTCCATCTAATCACCTAATTCCTCAATAATTTCATTAATTTCTTGAATTTCTAATTCATCATAATAATATGATTCGGCTTTCCAAACAATTTCAGCTTGTTGATCAATTAAAAACAAAGATGGTGTTGGTGGGTTATCAAATGCCTCAGAAATGGATTCACTGAGTATCATACCTGAATCTAAATCAATTGCTTTAGAGTTGGTATCAGGAACAAGAATTGGCCAAGGGGTGTACTCTGAACTACTTTGATTTCCATATACCTCCATCATTGATTCAGAATCTTCAAAATCGATGTATCGGTGAATTGTAAGTAATTGCAAATCACTACTATCATCCCAGCGGTCATAATGACCCTCATCGATGATATTTCTAGTCCAGTTATGACATCCTCCGCAGTGCGGGCTAACCCACATTAGTAACACCGGAGATGTTTGTAACTGATTTTCCAAACTTATCTTATCTCCTAGATCTTCCGAACGATCTAGTGTTGGACTTTCAAACACAATCCGGAGAGGTTCTTCTTGCACATCAGGAGAAGCTTCCATTGTTTCACTCCACCCTAGGCAACCCGAAGTAGGGGTTAGGAATATGACAAAAATCCACCAATGAATTTTCATGACTTCACCGAGATGCAGAAACTCCTTCTGGGGAGCGACGAATGGTAGTCCGACCTTTGTCAAGAGGGTGTCTTTGATCGGGGAACCAAGTGCTTACTCCATTCCAATCTGCTTTTATTCCAAGGTCAGCTAATACCAATTTACTACTTATCCTAGCACTTTCAAAAATGGTTGGTAAACCACTACCAGGATGAGTTCCTCCCCCCACAAGGTAAACATTTTCAAACTCTTCAAATCGATTCTGAGGGCGACGCCAGAGCATTTGGTCAAGGCTATGTGCTAAGTTGAAAACTGCCCCGCGATAGATATCTGACGCACCCCAGTCGTCTGGAGTCATGATTGTCTCTGAAACAATGTGATCTCGAATGTCATCGTATCCTAATTTTCCTAGTTGATTGAGAATCAGCTCACGGTATTCTGATTTGATGTCGTCCCATACTATTGATTCATCTGTATTTGGTACCGGAACCAGCACATAAATCGTAGAGTGCCCGTCTGGTGCAAGTGATGGATCGCTAATGCATGCATTTTGAACATATACTGACGGGTCGTCCCATGATACTTGATGATGGGTGATTTCTTTCAGGTTATTCTCGTAGTCCTTTGAAGCATATATTTGGTGATGTGGTAAATCGTATAATTTGTCGATTCCAAGATATAGCATGTATGTTGAGCATGAATATGCTTTCTTTGATAGCTTTTTGTCAGTCCATTTCTTACGTTTCTTGTCGGGAATCATCGTAGACATTGCATGAGCGAAATCGGCATTTAAGACTACTTTGTCTGCTGTAATTATTTCATCGCCAATACGTACACCAGTTACTTTCTTTCCCTTGAAAACTAGTTCATCGACGGTGGAATTTAGACGGATGTTCACACCCATCTCTTCAGCGATTTCTGCCATTTTGGTGCTGATTGAACCAAGGCCACCTTTGGCGTGAAAAATGCCATGCTCATATTCTAGGAACGCGAGAATGGTGAATAGAGAAGGGGCATGGAAAGGTGACATTCCAAGATATTTCGTTTGGAAAGACATGGCAAGCCGGACTCTCTCATCGTCAAACAATCTTGAAAGATCTCCTGCCACGCTAGACCATGGTTTCAAAATTCTAGAGACGCGTAATGCTCTTTTGGTGAATAGGTTTGATATTCCTGTCCAAGGTGTTTGCAAACATGCCTTTGAAACATCAAGTTTTCTTCTGTTTTCAATGACATATTTCTTGAAACCATCAGCATTGGAATCACCGGCCAAATCACGGATTCTTTCGGTCATCAAATCTAAGTCACTTGTAGCATCAATCGAGCCACCGGCCCCGTACACTAGACGGTAGGATGGATCGAGCGGCATCAATCCTAATTCTTCGTGGGCATCTTTGCCAATAGCTTGGAATATTTCTTCAATTACCTCTGGATAGTGAAAAAAGGTTGGACCTCTATCAAACTTATATCCATCTTTTTCAATAATTCTAGTTCTTCCTCCAACAGCATCCGCTTTTTCTACTAAGGTTACATCTACTCCAGAGTGTTGTAACAATAGGGCACTCGCAAGTCCACCTGGACCTGCTCCGACAATCAATGCAGTTGGCTTTTCCACCCGAGGCATAGCATCTGGTTGCAATGATAGCATATAATTCGGCGTTTTTTACCTTCGATGATCTCCCACAAACAAGAAGGGCAAAAAACGAACCTCCAATACGGAAGATTCGCTGGTTAATGTTATGTGGGCGTATTTGCTGATTTCGGCAATTAGTGGGTTTGCAGCATTCAAACTTACCCTCATTATGTACCGTCGCCGAAAATACCCTGAGCCACATTTTGACTGGGAAAATATCGATTTAGAAGAGATTTCATTTCCAGAAAATTTCCTCTGGGGAGTCGCTACTGCCGCTCATCAGGTAGAAGGAAATCTAACAAACAACTGGACAGTCTACGAAGAGAAGAAGAACTTGGAGAGAAGTGGAGATGCCTGTAATCACTGGAATCTTTGGAAACAAGATTTTCAAATGCTGAGTGACCTTGGTCTCACATCATACCGATTTTCAATTGAGTGGAGTCGACTAGAACCAGAACAAGGGTCCTGGAATAACGACGCGCTCGATGTGTATTCACACATGATCGACGATCTGATTTCACGGGGAATCAGACCAATAGTGACCCTACATCACTTCTCACACCCTGTCTGGTGGGAAGAAAAAGGCGGCTTTGCAGAAACGGAAAATCTCAAGGATTTTCAAAACTATTGTGTTCGCGTCTTCGATGCGCTATCTGATAGAGTTGACGTTTGGTGTACCATAAATGAGCCAACGGTATTTTCTACAATGGGATACACTCTCGGGCAATTTCCTCCAGGAAAAAGATCGATTAGACTTACCTTGAAGGTAATGCGCAACCTAATGAGGGGGCATGCAATGGTCTATCGCTCGCTAAAGTCAAAAAGACCCGATGTACATATTGGAATTGCAAAAAATGTAACTTTATTCGACCCTCTAAATCGTTGGAGTCCAATCGATTGGCCAGTTTCAAGGCTGTTGGACTGGTTGTGGAATGGAGCATGGCGCAAGGGAATTATGACGGGAAAAATGCTTTTCTCAAAAATTCCAGAAGCAAAGGACTCAATTGATTTCGTTGGATTAAACTATTACACTCATTTCTTGACTGGCCTGTTCATGCCTACATCTACTGAGGAGTTAGAATTCGCAAAAAGATCGCAAGAACTTGCAACCGAGTTTGGCTATCCAATGTACGCCGAAGGATTTCGTCGAGCTATCGAATTTGTTGCTCCGCTGAATGTACCTATCGAAATTACTGAGAATGGAGTGGCAGATGCACACGATTCTCTTCGTCCGGAGCATTTGAAACGTCACTTGTGGATAGTCTCAGAAGCAATCAAAGACGGATACGATATTAGATCATACCACCATTGGTCATTAATGGATAATTTCGAATGGGCAGAAGGGTATTCAATGAGATTTGGTTTACATGAGGTAGATTTCAACACTCAAAAACGCACTCTGAGGTCGAGTGGGGAATTATATCGTTCAATAATTCATAATTCCACGTTAAAGTAGTGTGATAATATGCCAAATCAGATTCCAAAACGATTTGTATCTAAAAAAAAAATAATGGATGTAGATGTCAAGACCTTATGGGACTTGATTACACGACCAGGACATCTCGAAGATGTTCATCCATATTGTTCGTCAAATGAAGTGATTAAGTGGAATGATCAGGCATGTAGTGATGTTCTAGTTTACTCAAATGGAAGAACTTTTGTTAGAAATTTCGAACCTTGGAATTCTCAGAAAGGTTACGAACTCTGGATAGGTCCTGAAAATGGTGCTCAACACTTTGTCAGATGGGATATAGAGAGTACCGAAAATAGAAGTTCTCTTTCAATCACAATTTATCCTTCTATAATGAGTAAATGGCCACATTTCATTTCATTCATTCCGTTCTATCTTTGGATTAAGCCGAGATTGAATGCTTATTTGAATGCCGTTTTAGGCGGAATTTACTACTATTTACATAACAATTTACCCGTTCCTCGTGATTGGCCCAACCCTCATCCATGGTTTTCATGACAAGCGTTAGTCTGATGTGGGTGGGATATACACGGCAAGGTGGGGAAAGGCATGGACAACGAGGTTATGGAGGCAGAAGTTATTTTTCGTCATGCTGTAGAAGATGCAAAAAATGAATTGATTTTAGATAAAGAACGTGCAGAAAAAAATCAATTGAATCGTGCATTGGGAGCAACCGTTGCAGTTGTAATTGTCGCTTTACTTCTTAGCCATATCATCACAACACCTCTTGAAAATGAAATAAGCGAAAATAATTCAGACGGTTATCCTCCAATTTGGGAACGATATCTGACAGATTTTACAACAGATGATGTTCACTCATTCGTATTACAAAATGGAACATTAACAGGACCAGATGGGGCTAGCCTGTGGAGCGGTACTCACAACTTTGTTGAATTTGAATTACCTATTGATGAAGGGGGAGCCGCTCCAAATGGGATGGTAAGTCTTGCAGTATGGATTCCCAATGTACCAAACGGAACTACCGTGCCAGTAATTGCTGAATTTGGACCTTATTTCGATGAAGCATCGGTAGATACACCGGGAATTGAAGAGCCTGGGACTTGGTTAGGAGAGATGATTATCGAACAAATTGTTCCTCATGGATTCGCTTTTGCTCAAGTATCCGTAATGGGTACAGGACGGTCAAACCACTGTATGGATCTGATGGGTAATGCAGAACAACTCGGTGTTGATGCTGCAGTAAGTTGGTTAGGTACCCAAGAATGGAGTAATGGAAACGTTGGAATGATTGGGAAATCATACGACGGAAGTACTCCTTGGCAAGCTGCAATGTTTGGCAATGAACATTTAGCAACAATTGTTCCAATCTCTGGACTTATTGGAGTAATGGAATTGATGTGGAAAAATGGAAGTAGTGAAGCCAGAGCTCCAATCATGCACAATGGAGTGTATGGATCATATGGAATTGATGGCGACGAAGAGGATATCCAAAACATGTGTCCAGACTATATCATAGGACCTGGGACTGGTGTTGCAGCATACATGTGGGGCGGAGAAGCTGCAGGAAACTATTGGGCTGAACGGTATTTCCTTGATAGAGTTCTAGACAATTACAACGGAAGTGTTTACTTGATTCAAGGAATGCATGACTGGAATGTAGATCCTCACATGGCAGTGCCTACAATCAATCTACTGTACGATCAAGGAATAGAGGCAAAGGGTCTCTTTGGACAATGGGATCACGATTATCCTGACAGGCCTGACATTATGTTTGATAGAAGTGGAGTAGGAAGAGGAATTGAAGCATATCCGGAAATGGTTCGTATGGACTGGATGCAGGACTTGTTAGAATGGTTCAACTATTATCTGCGAAATGAAGGAGAGAAACCGTGGTTAGGTGTTGAAATTCAATCAAATCAAGGATCATGGAGGTTAGAAGATAGATATCCTATGTCCAACACAACGGAGATAATCTGGGAATTAGGAAGTAGTGATTTACCATCAAGTGGGGGATCTAATACAATATTGCCCAATGCGAATTCTGGCCCTATTTACGAAACCCCTCCTTTAGTAGAAGACATGTACTTTGGTGGACTTCCTAGACTTCATGTCAATGTGAATACAGTTACGATAGGTGGACAAATCTATGCTTTACTGGAAGACTGTGATGGTACAACTTGTATCCATATCGGTCATGCAATAATGGATCTCAGATATCATGCAGGAGGTACTGATGAACAAGCATGGGCCGCACCATTAGAAGAAATTACAGCTCTAATGGAGTTCTTTCCAATGGACGTTGAAATTCAAGCAGGTCATACTATTCGACTGTCCTTGGTAAGTACTGGAGAAGATTACTTACCCTCTTCAGCATCCTCAATCGTAACTGTAAACGATGCTGGGTCAACTTTGCAACTTGACATATTCGACCCCGAGAGTCGTCAATATTACACAGTACCAGAATGTACTCATCCAGTTTGCTTAGAAAATCAATGATCTAAGAAACTAAAAATTCCGTAGGATTAACTCTCATTACTACTTAGACAAGGTATGGAGGAGGCACTGATTGATGCAGATATCCGAAAGGCCCGTACTCTTCCATCATCTTGGTATTCAGATCATTCTATTTTTCAAAGATTAATTTCTCGATTCTCATCAGAATGGCATTTCGCTGCACATGATAGTGATTTGAATGAATTCAATGCTATTCCATTAACACATATTGAGGGACAAACCAGAGAGCCAATGTTGTTAACGAAAACAGATAATGGATTCAATTGTTTGTCGAATGTATGTACTCATCGGGGGATGTTGATCGAGTCTGAGCCCTGCAATGTAAAGGTATTACAATGTCCATATCATGGGCGTACATTCGATCTGGATGGTATTTTCAAGAATATGCCTGCTTTCAAAGAGGTTGTGAATTTTCCTTCGATTGAAGATAATCTGAAGCAATTTCCAACAGGTGAATGGGTAGGTATGTTGTTTACTGGAGTTGAGCCATCAAAAAAATTCGATGATTGGATTCGACCAATTAGTCAAAGAATGGGTTGGTGGGCAAATCAAAAAACAATGAATCGAGATAAAAGTAGAGATAGAGATTGGATTATCGATACGAATTGGGCCTTGTATGTTGATAATTATCTAGAAGGTTTTCACATTCCATTTGTTCATTCTGATTTGAATGCAGTATTGGATTATGGAGATTATACAACGGAGTTGTTCGAGGGAGGAGTTCTACAAATTGGAATTGCCAGTGAAGGAGAACCTTACTTCGATATTCCTGAAAGTTCACCAGATTATGGAAAGAAAATTGCCGCATACTATTGGTGGCTATTTCCTGGTCTAATGTTGAATATCTATCCTTGGGGAGTATCAGTGAACATTGTCGTTCCTGAAGCTGTGGATAAAACTCGAGTCATCTATCAAGGATATGTTACTGACCCTGAAATGCTTGGACAGGGAGCGGGTGGAGATCTTGACAAAGTCGAAATCGAAGATCAATTTGTAGTAGAAGGATGTCTGCGAGGAATTAGATCAACTGCATACGATAGAGGACGTTATTCTCCAGAAATGGAACGAGGAATTCATCACTTTCATAGAATGTTAACCAGGGAATAATATTCACCATCTTAATCATATACTTAATGAAAATTCCATAATCATGGAAGCAAAAGAAATCCTAGCGCCGAAGAATATGCTAGTTACTCTAGGAACCATAGTGATAGTAATGTCGCTATGGGGGATGACTCATGGAGATGAATGGGCAGAAATTGGTTGGGGTGAAGATAATGTTCTCGCTCACGATGAGGCATATGAAGAAATGTGGGCCTTGCACTTAATGCCACTTGGAGTAATGGCAATTGTTACAGCATTAGTTGTAACTGGAAAGGAGCTAGCCAAGGTTGCAATGTTTGCTCCTTTGGTTCTGGTAAATATTCTAGGTGGAATGCTAATTTTGACCACCAATAATGGCTATGGAGGAACCCCTACAGGAGTATCAGCAGCACTAGCTGGTCTTATGATGTTAGCAACAGTACTTACCTGTGTTTCGGGCTTCATGCACAAAGATGGAGAAAGTGAAGCGGAGACGGGAGAATGATTGTAGGCATCGCATATGTCGAATGAAAACAACTGGTTTCAAGATGGACACAAAACTGTCCTGACCCTGAAGGTGTGCGGTTGGTCTAGCATTGCTATGGGCATGATCTTCTTTCTCATCCCTGAATGGTATGCAGAATTAGAGGGAGCAAATACAGAAAATATAGCCTGGCTCAGGAATCTTGGAGCAGCCTTGATTGCGGTGAATGGCGTAGGTGCCTTGTTAGCTTCCAAAGATCCAATTGCGGAAAATAATTTGTACGATGTTGTGATGCTTGCTTCTATACTTGAGACAATCGCGTTGGGATGGTCGAGTTGGACCTGGGAGTTCTCTGCAACCGAAGAAATTTTCATCATAGGACCGTTATTTATCGCAGGTTTGGTTAGCATAGCATTGATTCTTTTCAGACCTAAAAAAGTGAAAAATAATTTGTGATTTGAGATAGAAACCAAATTTGATATCTTCTGAACAGAAAATATCTTCATGATAGGAGAGTTTGAGTGGTTGGGAGCTGTCCAGACTGTTCATATTATTGGTGCAGGATTAAATCAGAAAAAGCCTGCTCATCGGGCATTCCATGATGCTGGTGACAGAGGTTTCAGGATGGTTCCAGTACATCCTATAGATGCAGGTAGTACAATTCTTGGTAGACCCATAAGACCCGATCCTTGGGGAAATGATGCTCCTGAACTATTCGTATTCTTCCTATCAGCAAATTCTGTCATTCAAGAATTACGAAAATGGTTGATTGAAGGACGAGATATTCCATTCATTTGGCTCCAACCAGGTGCTGAGAATCCTGAACTCGAAGAGTTTCTGTCAAATTCTAGAATCAAATATTCAACTGGTCGATGTTGGGTGGTTACTGTAAATGAAGATGATATAATCTGTAAAAACCCTCTACCTGAACAGCCTTGGTGCCTACAAACCACATCAATTGATGGTAGTGATTGTTCGACTTGGCAACACTTTCCCGCAGGTTCAGACCATATTCGAAATTCCCCATTAGAATGGGTTGGTGATCTTGTAGATTTACAAACCAGTAGCGAAATTATTCCAAGGTACATTCGTTCTCTAGTCAATGAGGGTGAAACATTGGAAGATGCATCACTCCGACTGAGTTAAACAGGGAAGGCGATTCGCTCAATCATGTCAGTCATAACAGCATACAACGAAGCGTGGAAAAATGGAGATGTGGAAGCCTTAGCAGAGATTATTCATGATGATTGTGTATTCAATCCACACGTAGGCGGCATCACAATGAGTAAGTCAGACATTCTAGGTTTCGCAGGCGGTGAAGGTACACCTAGATCAGAAAACGAAAGAATCTTATTCGAGAATGAAGAAGTAGGGGTGGCTCATTCGATTGTACACTTCGCAAACGGATCTACTTCGGAGGCAGTTATGTCATTCATGAGATTCAAAGATGGAAAAATCATATTGATGGAAACAGGAGCAACTCCTCTTTCTGATGATTATCAATTGATTGGAAATTAAATTAGCCAATTACTTCAATGAATTGAGTTTTTTCTTCACTTCCATATCTCATTGCTGCTATTTCCTCAACGGTACTCATCGTTAATTCTAGTGCATTTTCTCCCGAAACTTTCCATTTACTTCCATCCATTGCAATCAATTGATTTCGATCTTGATTTAGATGGATATTGGTATGAAAATGAACTGTAAGAACTTCTTTACAACTCAAATTTGTTCCAGGATAAAGCACATCAAATGATGATGGATCCTCTATCGTTGTTACAAGATCTCTAACTCCTCTAGGCATTGGAATTTCTGTTCTCTCCTCGGCAATTAAAGTCACTCCATCTTCACTTGGTATCCAAGGTTGCTGACTTGGTACTGAAAGACCAATGAGTAAAGAAATGAGAAACATTAGCACAGAAAGTGCGGACCCACTCATGTAGAAAAAATGAATGCTTGAGGATATGATATTTTGTTCGATGCTTATTCTACTTCTCTAATTACAAGCGGAATACCACGTTCTTCAGCTAAAGAGATGACAGTTCTTGTCCATTTACTAGTAGGACTAGGGAAAGCAAGAATGTGTGTTGCAGCATCTAAAAGATTGTCAGTAAGGGATGTTGGAGCTTCTCCTCTTCCAGAATCATGTAAGCCAGGACGAGGATTATTCCATTGTTCTGAAAACACGATAAAAGGAATCGCGTGGTTATCTGCCCATCTTTCTGCTAGATAATCTACTCCACTGGCTCCACCAACAATTACAACATCTGGATATGCTTCAGTTTCAATCCAGTCTTCTATTGATTCTTCGATAACAGAGTAATCATAAAATCGGCTGGACCCCACAATTACGAGATTAATTACTCGTCCATCTTGATTTAGATCTTTTCCTCCGAGTCGTTCAAGGTCTCTGGCTCCACTCTGGTTGCTCATAGGGGGCCATCACTGTATAATCGAATAAATCCTTTGAAAAAATAAAAAAGAGATTTTATTCCGATTCGGTAGAGCCTCGAGTCCTCTCAGAAACAAAATGGAGATAGAAACACCATGTTGCGAATGCGCAAAGAATATGCCACAAACCGTGTATCTGGAATATTGAATCAGGTACACAAAATTCGGAGTCGGCTTTCCCAAATGGCCAAATTAACATCCCTATGATGAATGAACTCGTCCCCATTACAAACCACTTTTGGGTCGGCCGGTAAATCGAAGGAGGCGTGACCTCGTTCACTAAAATTGAGAAAATTACGAATGTAGCACACAAGGCGACAAGTGTCCAAGGAAAAGAGCTGGAAAATGTCAATAATGCTAGAGTGATCGGTGCTGCACTAAGGATGAATACACGTTCTCCTGACCCATAAGATGTCCGTTCAAGATATATTCTTAATTCAAAAATCATCCATAATCCAATACATTCTGCCCAAACAAAATCTGTAAAGAACCCGAATCGTCGAAGTCCTTCTCCTATTCCAATAATATCGTCGCTATTTCTATAGAATTCTATTGCCAAAATCATAATTGAAAGGAGTATATGATTACGAACAAAGATTTCATCAGACCAACCAATGTACTCTCTCAGCCGATATAATACCGGAAAGAGAATGAAAATCAACATACCTCCCCAATCTAGGAATGAGCCGAGATATGTTCTGGTACCGTGCATTGCAAAACTTCCAAGACCAATTGCAATTACTGCAGATGCATAAACAACTGGGATTACACCTCCTTTTGTGAATCCATTCAAATCACTATTTTTTTGTTGGTCTGTTCGATCAAGAATAGCCAATCCAACGACCACGAATGCTAAATTAGTCAACGTATTTACTGGTTCAAGAATCAACCCAGATGAAAAACTCTCACACCATCCATAAACGCCTTCCTCATAGGTTACTCCTGAAGGCCAAGCATCCAATAACCCAATAATAGTGTAGACTAAAAGAAATGACATCGACGCAATTAATCCGGTAGTAAACCTTCTACCAAATCTGTTTAGAAATAATTTTTCTTCCAAATCAATACCTCTCATTTCGATAGGCGCTGCATAAATGCAGAATAGTTGCCAGGATACACTTTCAATGAACCGTCACTAGGAAGGTGCCAGATAGTATTGCAGACCTGGTCTAAAAAGTAACGATCGTGGCTTACTATCACCAATGTACCATCATATTCTGTAAGAGCATCTTCTAAGGCTTCTTTAGCTTGAATATCTAAGTGATTAGTTGGTTCATCTAATAGTAGTACATTGTTCTCTTCGAGTAGTAGTTTAAGCATAGCAATCCTTGCTCGTTCACCACCGCTCAAATCTGCTAATTTAGTGGACACTTGTTCAGATGTAAACTGAAATCTGCCCAATAACGCACGAATATCTCCATACTCCATTCGAGGTTTCAATTTCTGAATTTGTTCAACAGGTGTTGCTTGAAAATTAAGAGTACGATGATCCTGATGGAAATATCCAATTTGAACACCAGGTGGGACATCGATCTTTCCAGAATCCAAAGGAATCTCGCCAATCAATACTCGAAGAAGTGTGGTCTTGCCTGCGCCATTTCCACCAACAATTCCGATTCTCTGACCTTTGGAAATTCCAACTCTTACATTGTCAAGAAGAGGGCGTTCGAGTCCTTCAAAAGTCAATGTTGCTTCATCTAAATCAGCAATTTCCATACTTGCTTTATCAGTTGCAGTTAACTGGAAATGCAAATTTTTTCTCTGTCTAGGTTTTATTGATTTTAACCATCGTAGTTCGCCTTGAGCTCGATTCAACATGAAGCGTTTCTGAGAAATTGATTTGTCATATTTGTTTGCTCGTTTCATCGACTGAAGAGCTCCTGTCAATCGTTTGATCTCTTTCTCTGCTTTCTCGATTCTGTCATCTAATGTCTGGAGAAAAAGTTCCTTCTGCTGTATGAACCTAGAATAATTTCCATTGAATCCTTTGATTTTCGCATCGGCAACCTCAACAATATTATTTGCAACTTTGTCGAGGAAATATCGGTCGTGACTTACGATTAGTAACGCACCTTGGAAATCAAGAAGGAATTCTTCAAGCCATTCAAGGGTCTCAATATCCAGATGATTCGTTGGCTCATCGAGGAATAGAACATCGATGTCATCCAAACCAACTAGTTGACGTGCAAGAGCAACTTTTGCACGTTCTCCTCCAGAGAGACTCGAAAGAGGCATGTCCGATGGATGATGACCTAATCCCAGACTTTCCATGATATTTTGTGCATGCCCCGCTGCATCCATTCCTCCAGATTTAGCCATCATAGATTGTAACTCAGAATAGCGATCCATGATTGGTTGCCAATCTGAATCATAGAATGATGGATCGGCCATTTGTGCCTCAATTGATGCGATCTCATTTTCTAAATCTTCAAATTGCCTTCCTCTACGACCAAGTTCCTGTTCAATCGTGGCATCTTCATCTAAATCTCGTATCTGAGTAAGATATGCGATTCTTAACCCCGGAGAGAATTTTATATCGCCCATATCAACTTCTTGATCTGAAATTAGATTGAGTAATGTAGTCTTACCTGAACCATTATGTCCAACGATTCCTATTCTATCCCCCTCTTCTATTCTAAGAGAAATTCCCTCAAAAACAACCTTAGGTCCAAAGGCTTTGTAGATATCATCGATGAGAATCAGTTCTCTCGTCAATAGACCACAACCAAATGGAACGGTATCATCCGCCCCTCATGACACTTCGGGCTATTTCTTCTTATATTTGGAGGACAATTCATCAATACGGCGAAGATGGGAATCAGATACTTTCAATTTTGATTTGAATTGTGCCAACATGTCAATTTCTGGCGAAGAACTCGAAGAGGTTTTTGAAGATTCTAATGTTGTGAGAGGGACCAAATAAACTGCAGGCCCTTTCCAATCCTCTCCGACATCGTTCCATACCGCACCGAATTTGCCCAGATGTTGTACTCGATTTTCGCCA
>CAZRCY010000017.1:0-21973 GCA_964598735.1 uncultured Candidatus Poseidoniales archaeon | reverse complement strand
TGTGGTTCTAATCGAACCCAGAACGAAGTCTGTAGTGTGTGTGGAGTTAGTGAGGTTACACTGAGAGGATTGCTAAAAGTTTTGAATCAAAGAGTAGCAAAATTAGAAAATTCCTAACTCAAACTGAGCGTCTTCTGAAGCATGTATTTTTGGATCCCATCTCGGAGACCAAACCAAATTAACATGTACTGAGTCGATACCCTTTGTTTCAAGGCCGGCACGGTGAACAGCCGCCATGATTTCAGGTGCGGCAGGACACCCAGGAGAAGTTAAAGTTAGATCAATTTCAGCATGCACTCCCTCTTTCTTCTCTTCTATTCGAACATTATAGATAAGTCCAAGGTCTACTACTCCAATTTTCATTTCAGGATCCTGTACCGGCCTGATTGAATCAATTACGTCTTCTGATAGTCCCATATTATGCCCCCTCTGACATGCTAGTGGCAGTATTCCTTATCATTTCAAACATATTCAGGAACCCATTAGCTCTTGATGGAGTTAGGGATGCCTTGATATCCATCTCATCAACAAAATTTGGACTAAGGGACGCTACTTGTGATGGATGTAACCCATCTACACCAATTGCTAAAATTGCGATGAGCCCCTGTACCAAATTTGCATCGGCTGCTCCATGGATTTGAAAGCCTCCCTTTTCATCAAGTTTACACTCTACGTGTGCTTCAGATTGGCAACCTTTTACTCGATTCTCTTCAGTCCAATTTTCGGTTAGTAATTCATGAGGAAGTTTGTTAGCATATTCAAACAATAATTCATATCGTTCCAGTCTATCAAAACACTCCTTAAATTCGTTAATGATAATTATCAGAGCCGCTGGCCAATTAGTCATTAATTTCACCTATTATTACAATTAACCAAATCGTTCTACAATACTTGTTAGATGTTCCACAAATGAATTCGCTTCTTCTTTAGTATTGTATAACCAAAATGATATCCTTGCGGTACTCGCTACTCCTAAGGCTTCCATAAGAGGTTGAGCACAGTGATGTCCTGTTCTAACGGCAAACCCCCCTGAATCAAGTAGATGTGCTAAATCTTCGGCATGAATTTTTTCATGTAAAAACGATACAACCCCTGAGCAAGAATCGAGATCGTGACGCCCATATATTTTGATCCCAGGGATTGTTGACATCCTAGCAGCTGTTTCTCTAGCAAGATTAGAGATATGTTCGTGTATTTCTTTCATGTCAAAAGATGAAAGCCATTTAACTGCTGCATGCCATCCAAAGGCTTCTGCAATCCTAGGGGTTCCAGCCTCAAATTTTTGAGGTCCTTGTTGAAATGTTGACCCCTCTAGAGTTACAGTCTCAATCATATCTCCTCCCGAAATAAATGGATCCATAGTTTTCATAATTTCTGGACGTACAAACAGCCCTCCTATTCCAGTAGGTCCACCCATTTTATGTGAACTCAATGCCAAAAAATCACAGTTCATTTCAAGAAAATTAATTCTTTCATGAGGCGCTGCTTGGGCTGCATCAATCATTACGAATGCTCCCTTTCCTCCATTGCCATTTAATTTAGAGAGTTGAATAATTTTGTCAATGTCATTTCTGACTCCTAGTACATTTGAAGTATGAACTACACACACCAGATTTGCGTCAGTAACTGCAATCTCAAAGGCATCCATGTCCAGGGTTAATGTGTCTCTTTCCAGAGGGACATATCTGATTTCTACACCTCTTTCTTTAGATAGAATCTGCCAAGGGACGATATCAGCATGATGTTCCATTTCTGTGGTTACGATAACGTCACCCTTACTGAGATTTGCTCTTGCCCATCCATAGGCAACTAAGTTAATTGCTTCAGTAGTTCCACTTGTAAAAATCAAATGATCTCTAGGCGCTCCAAAATATGCAGCAATTTCTGTTCTAGCATTCTCGTATCCTTCCGTTGCTTCTCCTGCTAGAGTATGCACTGCTCTATGCACATTTGAATTTGTATTTTCGTAATATGAATTCATTGCTTCAATTACTTGTCTAGGTTTTTGAGTGGTTGCTGCATTGTCAAGATAGACTAATGGGCGCCCTCCTTCCATAGTCCTAGTTAGGATGGGGAAATCTGACCGGATAGCCTCAATTGATGCATCATCCATACCACCCCGAAGGGATAATTGGATTTCAACCCGTGTATCGTTCAAATCAAATTGAGGTGTTTCTCTATACGCTGAATCAACCATGTATGAAGTTGTTGAGACCCCATATCAGAAAGTGGTGTATTTAGGAAGGCAGCAATGAGAGCAGCCCTAGCTTGTTCTTCATCAAACCCTCTAGTTGAAAGATAGAATAATTGTTGTTCATCTATTGGTCCATTCGCGGTTCCATGTCCACATCCAACCACCTCGCTCTCAAGAACTTCTAATTCTGGAATTGAGTTTGCCTTGGCTCTTTCAGAAAGTAACAAATTATGGAAAAGTTGTCCTGCATCCGCACCTTTTGCTCCTGCATCTATTCTCAACATTCCAGTTCCTGTGGTGTTACTTTTTCCCCCACATGCGGAATGCCATTCTAATCTACTATACGTCTGCTTCCCTGTATGTGTAATTTCAATATGTGAATCTAGATGGTTTTTATTCGATGAAAGTATAGATCCATTTACTTTGAGAGAAGATCCAGGTTCGTTTAGCCAATGTCGAATATCAATTTTAGCCTGTGATGAAGAAGCATTAACTGTTCCAGCCTTTACCTGTGCGTCTCGTCCTAAGGAAAGTGAATCACATCGAACTAATCTGTTTCCTGTAATCTGAGTTACTACATCATTAATGATAGCATTAGGTCCGTATTTTCCTTCTCTGAGGATACCTGTCCAATTTGCATTTCCTTCGATTACAGTAATGATTTCAGCTTCTACATGCCTTCCAATATCAATTAACAATCTCAATGCACAAATATCTCCTGAAGTACTAATCTTTACGATTAGTGGAGTTTCAACTTTTATGTTGTTATCTATCTTAAGAATCATAGTATTTTGAGCGAGAGCGGCAATAAATTTGGGGGCAGCTGTCCCATCATCAAAGTCAAGTTCGTGTCCCAATCTTTCAATGTCAGAATCAGTAGCGTGCCGAATGGCAATCCCCTTTGGAACTGATGTTCCATCTACAAGAGAAATAGTAATTTCAGGTGATTCGGATTGTGGGATGTCATTTATCGAACCAGTTGGATGTACCTTTTTCCAAGGAGTGTATCTCCAGATATGTGCTGCTCTATCAGTATTTGCATAATCGAGATAGGATGAACTCATACCGATTAATCACCCTATGCTTCCTTCCATTTCAAGAGAAATCAACTGATTAAGTTCGACAGCATATTCCATAGGTAACTCTCTGGTGAAAGGCTCGAAAAAACCATTCACAATTAATGCTAACGCCTCTTCTTCCGAATGTCCTCTACTCATCAGGTAGAATAGTTGATCGTCACTGACCTTACTCACTGAGGCTTCATGTTCACATCTTGCTCCAGAATTACCAACTTCCATTGTTGGATAAGTATCTGAACGACTTGATTCGTCCAATAGCAATGCGTCACAAACAACGTTCACCTTACAATTTTGTGCTTTAGGAGAAACTGTAACCATTCCTCGATAAGATCCTCTTCCTCCGTCTTTGCTAATGCTCTTAGAGAGAATTTTGCTTGTTGTATTACTCGCTAAGTGATGAATTTTAGCACCTGCGTCTTGATGCTGACCCTTACCCGAATAAGCAACAGAGATAACCTCCGCATGTGATCCCTCGCCTTTCAAAATCACAGCAGGATATTTCATCGTGAGTTTTGAACCAATATTTCCATCAATCCATTCAATTGTTGCATTTTCATGAGCCACACCGCGTTTAGTGACTAAATTATACACATTAGCGGACCAGTTTTGTACTGTTGAGTATCTTATGTGTGCTCCTGGCAAAGCAACTAATTCTACGACAGCCGAATGTAGAGAGTCGGTGGAATATGTTGGTGCAGTACAACCTTCGACATAGTGAATACTACTACCTTCATCAGCAATAATAAGGGTTCTTTCAAATTGTCCCATGTTCTTAGCATTAATTCTGAAGTAAGCCTGAACAGGCATTTCAACATGTACACCACTCGGAACATAAATGAAAGAGCCGCCTGACCAAACAGCAGTATTGAGTGCAGAAAATTTGTTATCTGCGTAAGGAATAACTGAGCAGAAATATTCTTTGACGATTCCTTCATATTCTCTCAATCCACTATCCATGTCGAGAAAAATCACTCCTTGTTCCTCCAAATCTTCTCTAATGCTATGGTAGACTGCTTCCGATTCGTATTGAGCAGTCACTCCAGAAAGCCATTTTTGTTCTGCTTCTGGAATTCCCAACCTGTCAAATGTATTCCGAATATCATCTGGAACATCTTCCCAGTTTTTTTCGGTAGCATCAGATGATCGCAAGTAATAGCATACTTTGTCAAAGTCAATCTCTTCCAGCATATGCATGTTGCCCCAAGTCGGCATTGGTCTTTTCATGAAATGGTGGAATGCCTTAACACGAAGTTCAGTCATCCATTCAGGTTCATTTTTCAAAGCAGAAATATCCCTTACTACCTGCTCTGAGAGTCCAAAGTCGAATCGAATTGTTGCGTTTTCAGGATCGTGCCATCCTGCTTTGTAGTCTCCTACAGCTGCTCTTGCATCTTCACTCATTATTCATCACATCCTTTTCTATCCAATCATATCCTCTTTCTTCTAACTGATTTGCAAGTTCAGGTCCGCCTGATTTCACTATTCTGCCGTCGATTAATACATGAATTTTATCTGGCTTTACATGTTCTAGAATTCTGTTGTAGTGTGTGATGATTAGTGCTCCTGAGTTACTGCCTCTTATGGCAGCGTCTACACCTTGAGCAACAGTTCTAATTCCATCGATATCTAAGCCTGAATCTGTTTCGTCAAGGATTGCTAATTTTGGTTTGATTAACATCATTTGCAATATTTCAAACCGTTTTTTTTCTCCCCCGCTAAACCCATCGTTCACATATCTCGCCAAAAAAGATCTATCTAGTCCTAATTGTTCCATTCCATCTCTTAACAGGTTTCTAAAATCTGGACCTTTTGCAGCTTCTTCTCCGTTGATTGCAGAAACGGAACGACGGAGAAAATTTCCTACTTGCAACCCTGGGACAGAATGTGGATATTGGAACGAAAGAAAAACCCCAGCACGCGCTCTTTCATAAGATTCCATTTCTAACAGGTCTTCTCCCTCAAGCATCACCTTTCCATTTGTAACTTCATAGTCTGGGTGGCCCATTAGAACATGGGCGGTAGTGGATTTCCCACTCCCATTTCTCCCCATCACTGCATGAACCTCACCTGGTAAAATTTCAAGATTAATGCCTTTCAGAATGGCAGTTTCATCGATAGAGGCTTCCAGCCCTTCGATTCTTAAAAGTGGAGTAGCGTTCATGCTGGTTCATTAACTCCTGACGTCGATTGCTTATCAACTCGTGGTTTTTACTGCATGCTTTAGATTAAATGTGTTGCCTATATGGGTTGATTGAGGCCCCGCCATGTCTGACAAACTTGCCGATGAATATCGCAATCAAATACGTCTTCAGATGCATGAAGAGGCAAATCGCCGTCTTCAAGAAGTAATTGATCCGAGAGAAGATGCGAGAGTTCTAGCACTTTCGTTGGTAGAATTAGTCAGAGATTCTGATTTTACGGACCAAGAAGAGGGTATCCACCCTGACCTTATTCCTTCTCTCATGGCTCGTTTGGGTGATGTTAGGGCCTCATTAACGGGGCATGGGGGGGCTTTGACCGTCAGAGAAGGTGAAATTGAAGAGGATGACCTTGTGAAACTTGTAGTTGGGTTAGATGGGGCTTGTGTTGCTTGTGGTGCGGCACCAAACACGTTAAGCCAAATTCAGACAGATCTTCTTTTTGATGGAACCATCAAAACAATCTTTTTTGACATTGAAATTCTAGATCACTACGACGGTATAGTCAGAGATTTTTTACTTGAAAAGAGTGGAGTTGATTTTTGTTAATCAGTTCGTTTTTTGCCAATGTATGTAATTTCAGTCGTAAGTGTCATGATAGAATACTCAGGCGGAAGTATATGGGTGCAGGGTTTGAAACGTCTCCTTGCCGCCCTCAAGATTTGGGTAAGTTTGAGATTAAAGAAAGAGATGGAGTTGCTCGATTAGGACGCCTTTTTACAAATCATGGGATATTAGAAACTCCGATGTTACTTCCAGTAGTTAATCCTAATATTCGTACTATCGAACCTCGAGAGATGTGGGATGAATTTGGGGTTCAAGCTTTGATTACTAATTCTTATGTTATATGGAAACATGAAAAATTACGGATTCCAGCATTAGAACATGGTGTCCATGAGTTACTTGATTTTCCAGGCATAATAGTTACTGATTCGGGAACATTCCAATCATATGTCTATGGCGATATTGATGTCGGGGTGAAGGAAATAGTTGCTTTCCAACGAGATATTGGAGTAGATATAGGCACAATGTTAGATGTTTTCGGACGTCCTGACCAATCGATAGAAGAGATAAGAGAATCGGTTTCTGAAACCGTAAAAAGAGCATCTATATCACTTGATGAAGCAGGACCTGACCTCTTGTTGAATGGTCCAATTCAAGGAGGAATCTATGATTTTCTTCGTTCTGAAAGTGCAGAAAAAATGGGATCTGTTTCGGGTAAAAATAGAGGATTTACCGTTCACCCGATTGGTGGAATCGTTCCGATAATGGAACGACATAGATATCTCGATCTGGCAAAAATAATAATGGCAGTGAGGGAGACAATTCCCGCAAACAGACCGATTCATCTCTTCGGATGTGGACATCCAATGTTATTTCCGATGTGTATTGCATTAGGTGTGGATATGTTTGATAGTGCAGCATATGCTCTATTCGCTCGAGACGGACGTCTTTTGACTCCAGATGGTACTGTAAGGATTGAAAATTTAAAAGAATGGCCATCTGCATCAAGAATATTACACGGGATTTCTCCTTCAGAAGTTAGAGAAATGGAAGACATTGAAAGAACTAATTTACTTGCAAGATACAACCTAGAAATTACTCAGGCAGAATTAGCAAGATGTAGAGAAGCAGTTCGATCAGGTAAGATTTGGGCACTAGTTGAACAACGTAGTCATTCAAGTCCCGAATTAAGAGAGGCTTTTTTATTTCTGAAGGATAGATTGATGCAAAATAATGATATTTCTTCATCTGAAATTATTCGTTCATCATCTCCTATACGGTCAGGATCGGAACGTTGGACATCTGATTCCTCTTCTCGCCCTCATTTACTTCATGCAAATGCATTGATTCATGAACGATGGACTCCACCTTTGAAGAATTGGAAAGGAGAATCAATGATTGAACCAAATATTTTATTGATAAAGTCAGGGAGGTCTCCTTGGCGAGATTCAGTTAGGTTAGATATTATTCGTGCATTGTCAAAAAATCCCAACCAGATACCCATAATTCAAACTCCTAATGGTTTGTTACCATATGATTTAGAGGATTGGGCACCCCTATGCCATATTCATGCATTTGATTCAATTTGGTCATCTATTCCATCTCCTTCCGATGAAAGTTTGAGAGATTTGGGATTAAATCCCTCATCACTTTCTATTCTCCAAAGTACTGTAGAGGTAACTGATAGAGAAGTTAGAAATCAAATTCAACAGTGGTTAGAACATAGCCAGATTTCTGCAAAATGCTCCGTATTCTTGGGAGCTGATAGAGAATCAACTGCTGAATGGTTGAAAGGAATGACTGTAGATAAATCATCAACTGGGAGGATTAGAAATGTTTTCTTGGCTGACGGGCGACATGTACTCTCACCTCGTTTACAAGATGGGGGTATTTCCTTAACCAACGAGGGAGCAAAAGATTTGCATTCTTTGGGAGTAAGAACCCCGAGATTAGTATTACAAGATGATGCCATTCCATTCGTCAGAGACGGTAGAAATGTAATTCATGGATTTATAGAAGCAGTGGATGAGAATATAGTTCCTGGCTTGGCATGTTTGATAGTTGATTCAAATGATGATTTAGTTGCACATGGTGTTTCAAGAAGTACCTCTAATGAAATTTTGAAATTTACCAAGGGAATTGCAATTCGGACGAGAGGCGGCATTAAGATTCATGATTCTGAATGAATCATTCCGTCGGTTGTTTGAAGTGTCTCTTTGAACGATAACACTTCAGGTGGAGCAGGTTGACCTCTATTAACAGCGATTGGCTGATTGAGGCAAAGAGTCTGACAAAGAATTACGGTCCTCATGTTGCTTTGGATAATGTAGACATACAATTGCCCCATGGATCAATTGGTTTACTTGGTCCTAATGGGGCAGGAAAATCTACCTTAATCAAGACTCTACTCGGTCTTATTCAGATTACTTCTGGAGAAGGTACAGTGTTAGGTCACGACATTAGAACTGAGGGTGACGCGATACGTAGTAAAATTGGATACATGGCAGAATATGACACATTAAACCCTGATTTGAATGCAGTCGATCAGGTACGTTATTCCGGGGAACTACTCGGAATGTCTCCTGTAGTTGCCAATCAACGGACTCACGAAGTCATGGAATATGTTGGTTTGCGAGATCAAAGATATCGTAAGATAGGAACTTTCTCCACTGGAATGCAACAATCTGCCAAACTTGCTTGTGCTATTATTCATGATCCTGAATTACTGATAGTAGATGAACCATCGAATGGTTTAGACCAGGAACATAGAGGATTTATGCTAGATACACTATTCAACATTGTCAAAGATGGCGGCCGGTCTATTTTGATGAGTAGTCATTTGATGGATGATGTTCAAATTGTATGTGATAGAGTGATTATGATTCACAAGGGTAGAGTTGTAGTTCATCGACGAATTGAGGACTTAGCTCGTCAAATTGATAGAGAAATTGAGATTTCTGTTTGGGGTGGCGCGAGTAAGATGGAACAAGAATTGAAAGATTCAGGACTGACAGTACGTAGACTTGGTAGGATAATGAGAGTTCTAAGAGAGGATGAATCAACAGTCGATCAAATTCTTAGTTGTGCTGCCAAAGCATCGGTACAAATAAGACAGATGGAAGAGTATGAACCTAGTCTGGAAGATTTATTCTTACTAATTATGGATAAATTGGGATATGGTACTCGTAGTGCTTCTGAATTATTGAATTCCACCCCTTCATCTAAAGTGTTAGGAGATGGATCTATTGGAGGTACGTCGTCATGACCGAATCACCTTCTGATGTGTCTTCAGATATTATTTCTTCAGAACAAGATTCTGAAAATTTTCTCGGAGTAACACGAATGGAAGCCGCATTTGGTTCAGGAGATGGTGATGAAAATGCATTTGCTGCTGTTTCTCAAGGACAAACAGAGGTTGGTACAATTTTCAATAGAGTATATCGTCCATGGAGGGGGACTCTTGGACCTAGATGGACACGTAATTATGCAATTTATAGGCATCATGTTTACGGAATGATAACTTCTAAAGGTCATCGATATTATCATCCCTTTATTCGTTTAGCGGTTCTTTTCATACTTATTTCATCAATGAGTACTCTAGGTTTTTTGATACTCGGTTCTTTAATCGGGGAACCTGAAATAATGAGGCCATTCGGTATAAATCGAAATAATATTTATGCTAAAATCCTAGGCTTCTTTCCTCGAAATGCTTTATTTTGGCCCCTATTAACAGCCCTTGTGATTGGTGGAATGATTTCAGAGGATAGAGCACATGGTACCTCTGCTATTTATTTCTCGAGACCAATTAATCGACTTGACTATGCTGTAATGAAATATCTTTCAGTAGCAAGTATTCTTGGGGGAGTTATTCTACTAACTTATGTTTCCTATTATTCATTAGCTATAGTTGTAGAAGGTCATGGTTGGGCATATTTGTTTGATTCATTTCCTATTTTTGTCTCAGGATTGGGAATCAGTATTCTTCTAATAATAACGTACTCTTCAATTGGCATGGCTTTATCCGCAATTTCAAAAGGAAAATTCTTCCCAGCGGTTGGATTCCTGTCAATTATTTTAGGTACAAAACTAGTTGCGTTTCTGATTGATAGTTTGTTCGATCGTAGTGTTATATACATTCTCAGCCCATATGACAATCTAGCACATATTGGACAACTCGTAATGGGAATAAATTCAGGATATGATCACCCAGTAGCGTTTTCTGCGGTGTCTCTTCTTGCTATGAATATCATTTCTTTGTATATCATATCTGTTAGGGTAAACAGTTTGGAGGTGACTAGAGAATGATTCCAGATACCGGCCAAGTTGGTAACCATCCTCCGACTAGTTTCCAAGTAGATCAATCAGTTCCTGCAGTAATGTTAGATCATGTATCAAAATGGTATGGACAAGTAATTGGATTGAACGATGTAAGTTTGGCTATAGGTGGAGGAGTAACAGGAATTCTTGGTCCTAATGGTGCTGGAAAAAGTACTCTATTTAAGATCCTTGTTGGTCGATTGAAACCGAGTCAGGGGACAGTTAGGTTGTTTGGAATAGACCCTTGGCGCAACCCTGCTCCATATTCCCGAGTAGGATATGTTTCTGAAGGAGAGAAACTCTATGATTGGATGACTGGCCATGATTTTGTTTCAACATTAGCTCGACTTTATGGTTTCACAAGAGACCAAGCTTCAGCCAGAGCCGACCACGTTTTAGAATTCGTAAATCTTTCTGATGTTGCCCACAAGCAGATTGGAAAATACAGTAAGGGAATGCGTCAAAGAGTAAAAATCGCTCATGCATTAGTTAATGATCCTGACTTGATTATACTTGACGAACCACTCCAAGGTTGTGACCCTGTTGCACGAACCACAATAATGAATGTGATTCGGGAAATTGGAGCAATGGGGAAAACTGTGATTGTTTCCAGTCATATCCTTTCTGAAATTGAGCGTATAACCGAGCAGATTGTTATTCTTCACAATGGCCGTTTATTGGCATTAGGAAATTTACATGCAATACGTGGAATGTTGGATAAACATCCCCATAGAATTCTACTGACAACGGATAATCCACGCGAACTTGCGGCCCGAACTCTTGTCGTAGAAGAAGTACATGGAGTTCGATTTCCACTTCCCCAACAACTTGAAATTCAGACAAATGATCTTAATGCAGTCCATTCTGTTCTCCCATCTTTGATTACTTCTTCTGGACTTCGTGTTTCTTCTATTCAGAATCCTGATGATAATCTTGAGAGTCTCTTGGCTTATCTAATGGAGGGTAGAGCATGACTGAAAAAAATAGAAATCTAGATTTTCTCCATACCTCAGATCAAGATATTTCTGTTTCTTCTCCACCTCCTCCTGTTCCCGTTGTTAAACCTCTACCTGATAGGATTATTCTCAACAGTGTTTGGAGTGGTTTAGATAGGAAGGCAGGGGCGATAATTGAATTAACTGCTCGGCAATTAAGAGTGCGAGCATCTACATGGGTGATAGGCACAGTTGGGCTAATGCTAATGTTACTATTATTGGCAACTTATGCGGAAGCAATGGTTGAAGGAATTGAACCTCTAGATGACGATGGAGATTCCGAAGATTGGGATGAAGATGGGTATCCTCTCGGCCAAGAACGAAAGTGGGGTACTTCTGATTGGAATAGTGCAGAATTCCCGGGTTCAGGAGTGTTTGTCAGTGATGAATGGCTTAATTGGAATCAAGCAGATCACACAGGGAATCATACATATCGAGGAAATGCTGTGATTACTTCATACACTTGGATTGGGTCTCCACCTAATTCACAAAATAAGGGATGGGCACAGGTTGGTAATTTCAGTGGTTGTACCGAATATGAAGAAGAATATGACCTAGCAATAGGTCGTTCATGTTTAACTTCTGGTGGAGACATACGCTTCAATGGACTAATTCAGGTGAATGGTACTGTTGGCGTTGAATCTGAAAAATGGTATCAGTATCTTGAATGGGGGGAATTTGTAGGTGCTTCTGATACGCCCATTCCTCAAGATCCTCCTTCAATGTACATCGATGAAGATGGATTTGATATCGACGTTGCTTCTGGAGAAACAAGTCAAGGATTTGATGATGATGGAGATTGTATTAGAGATTGGGATATTATTTCCAGTAGGACTTCAAATCCAGAATTTATCTGGGATGATTATTTTATGTCGGACTCTAACAGAAATGGAGTTGATTGTGACGTTGAACTCGTTTTTGATACACAAGGCAATTTAATTTCTATTGAAGCAGATAATATGGTAGATGAAGATCCGTCTGAAGACGAATTTGTTTTAGAATCATTACATCGTGGCTTCGTTTTAGCAGTTGGTAAAGTTGCATTTTTGTTTTTGTTGGGAATTTTCATTCCATTGTTTTTAGCAACTGGATTAATCAGGGATGAAATGGCATCTGGAACGATGTATTATCTAATTGGGAAGCCTATTCATCGTGCCGAATTTTTCGTCTATCGTATTCTCGGATTCATGTCAATTTCTGCACCTTACATGGTAATCTTGGCGTTATTAGTTGGATTAGTTACTAGTTTCATTGGACCGGGCGATTCTCTATTCCGTTTCCAAGATCTAACAGTTTGGTTGATTATTGGTATTACTGCGGCTCTAGTATTGTTAGCATATTCTACCACTTTTTCTGCCCTGGGGGTAATTTCAAAGAAATTTGGAATTTACATCGCTATGGTTATGGGTGTATGGGAATTTATCATGGCATTCTTTTCGTTACTTACATCTGGTCAGAGCAAAGTAGCTTGGCTTTCAGTTTCTCATTGGGGGTTAGAAATGGTCAATTCTGCCGCATTAATTGCGTGGCCTGATTCTGGTTACTACGATATTATTGGTTCAGGTTTATTCAATTCATCTGTTGTCTTCTCAATATTTTGGAATGAACCAGTAATTGTTCCCGGTTCTCCCATTAGTTCGCTGTTAGTGTCTGCTCTTTTCTTGATTTTTTACATAGGAGCATGGGTTCTAATCGGCCAATCATTCTTGGGTAGAAGAGAGATTGATTAGGGTATTAAATTCATCAGCCTTGCTGTACCTCGCTGTCCATGGATCGTTTCGAGGGGGACTTAGATACGCTCTGGCGTCTTGATTTCTTACCTCCGTTACATCGCCTGACTTGGCAATGGTGGTGGTGGTTAGTTGTACTACCCTGTGAAGATCATCCTGAGCGATCCAAGCAGTTGATGGTTCTATGGTCAACAAAAGATACAACTTCAATTGATGTTAACGGGGTACCTTGGGAGGGTCAACGTTTCGATACTGACAAACAGGGCGCACATACATTGGGTGGAATGGTATGTGCATGGTGGTATGATGGAGAGAAAATGTTTGAGCCCTTAGTACTAAGGAAGTGTAGGATGATGGCTCTGGATAAAAGGCATGATTTATGGCCATCAGACAGTGCTGGTGGGGCCATAGTTCCGTTGACTGAAGACGATTTATCCATGGGACTTCGACCGGATAATACTGCATTTTGGTTACGATTGGTTTCCGATCAGGGAATGATTGATCAAGGTGCTCCCTCGAATTTTAATTTCGAGATGACTCCTTGGAATCCCCCACTTTCAGCAGCAACAAGATCACACAATTTATTCACGGGCTCGATGGGATATGATATTCTTCGTCTACATGGCACAAAAACATCAGGAATAATTGACGGTGAAAATGTAGAAGGATCAGCTTATTTTCAGAAGGTTGTTGTTCAAGCTCCCTCAGTACCTTGGTTTTGGGGATTTTTACATTTTGATGATGGCTCCTATTTTGATTGGTTTATGCCTCATCTTTCTCTCTCTGTTACTGCAAATGACTCTACCCCTTGGAAACGAAGGGATAAGCATCGATTTCCGCTTAGGACTGCGGGTTTATTTCATGATGCACGTCGCGGTAGAACTGAACGATTTGAACGCTGTGAAGTTGAGTTAATTCAATCTTCATCAAAATCATTATTGGATTCAGAAGGTAATCCTTTACCTTCATTTAAGATTCGAGTTTGGAACGGTAGAACTCAGCTGAGCATGATTTTAGATGCTACCAGTCGAGCTCATTGGACATTCAATCAACCAACCAGAATGGGACTTGAATCACATTTTACGTATAATGAATATCCATTGAAAGTTGAGCAATTAGTTATCATAGACGAGATAGAAATTCGCTCTGCTTCTGATTATAAATGGATTAGGGGAAATGCTGAGCATTCTTGGGGTATACTGCATTGATACGTTCAATTTCCGGAATTCGTTAAATACGAATCCATCTAATACGACTCAGAGGGAAGGTCATGGGAGAGAAGATGGATGAGTTCAAGAAAGGCTTGAATGTTGAAGCGGCTCGTAATGCAGTACCTGAAATGTCTAGTTATGAAGAACCATACTATCGTTCAGGGCCGACGTTTTTGTCTATGTTTCCTCGTTACTTCTTGATTTTACTTGTTCTAGCCGTTCATCTGTTATTCTACTTCATGGAAGGAGATGCGTACGATGCAGAAGGCAAGACCGGCGGATTAGTATTCTTCTTGAATCTCTTAGATTTTCTAGCGGATACAGGTTCTATTGGTTTCTTTGGCATTCTTATTCTTTTAACTTGGATAAATCGATTTGTTAATTTCAGTACATCTGGCTCGTTGTACACGATTTCATTACTTTTGATTTCAGTGACACCCGGCCTTTTTGTCCTAGAAGATATATTCACTGGAGATGGGTTAGTAGCGGATTTGATTGGCACTCAAGATAGTGGTTTTTTACCTGATTGGTCCAAATCTTTCTATCTGATTTTTGGATTGGGATATACAGGAGTAATGTTCTTACTTACTGTAATGTATCAACGTGCATTCACATATGTAATTACTGATAAGCAGGTATATTTGAAGAAAGAATTTTTAAAATTTGTAGATGCGAATAGTCATGCAATTAGTTTGACAAAAATAGAGAATCTGAAGGTGGAGCGTAGTTTAATCGGTAGAATGTTAGGATATGGCAGTCTTCATGTAATCACCGCTTCTGGTATGGGCCTTCGTCAAGAATCAATGTCTATAGGCGGTGGAGGAGCAACTAATGAGGTTACTGAAGCAGCTACAAATCAAAGTAGCAATTTCATAATACGTATGCTTCGATTTATCTTTATTGTTGTTCGACTTCAAAGGACACGCACAACTGTTGATTTAGATCCTGAGGATTGTTTCTATGGAATTCGAAATCCTATGGATGTTTATGCACTAGTAAATGAATTACGTACTCGTCCAGGTGCTCCTAAAGATGGAGAATCATCATCCGGAGAAAGTATTCAAAATAATACAAATAATTCCGAAATTGAGCCAGTTGAATGATCTAATTCCTCCGCACCGTTGATGAACTACCGGTGCAGACGACCCTCTGGTGGTCACATGGTAGATGAGGAATTATCAGTTAAAGCAGCGCAATGTATTATGAGTGGAGATTACATGGGTGCGATGGAAAATTTTGAGGCGATAATCGATGCACATGCAGACAGTCCAGTAGGTTATCATGGTTGGGCTGAGGCAGCACTTTTTGAGATACAAGCCAATGGAAATTTCGATGAAAAAGGAAATGAGAGAATTAACGAAGGGCAAGTAGCCGCTTATTTTCAAAAAGCAGCGAAAATGGAGCCAGAGAGTACTGAATATCAAGCCGCATTAGCAAATGCTTTGATTGAGTTTGATAGAATTCCAAAGGCGATAAGAGAACTGAAAAAACTCAAGGAATTAGGTGATTCATCTGATGAATTTGATGTAACAGCAGATCTTTTTCAGGCTGCAAAAATGCTAATTGATAATATTGATTTTAAGACCAACTTTGACAGAAGTGAAGCATTTGCGCAACAGTTTATTCCAGTAGCTGTAGAATTTGCTTTTCTAGGCATGGGTTTCGCCTCCACAGATGAAGCAATAGAATATTTGGCACTTGAATAATGAGGATGTAATATGACTGAGGCTGAAGAAGCTGAAGTCCAAATCTTTGAAACACAAAGATTAGTGCTTTGTTTTGGTTATCTCGGAGATAAATTTCATGGTTCTCAACTTCAGCCTGATGTCCGTACGGTTCAAGGAGAGTTGGAAAAAGCGTTAAAGAAACTTGAATGGCTTAATCCAGATACTCACATATGGATTTCATCTCGAACAGATGCAGGTGTACATGTTAGAATGAATCTTGGTTCTTTTGATATGCCTGCTTCGCGCTGGTCTAGTATAGGAGAAAATAATTTATTGAGAGCCCTGAATGATAGATTGCCCGATGATGTGTTTGTTTGGGGTGCATATGCTGTATCTGACGACGTCATTGTAAGATTGGCAAGACGTCGTGTGTATCTGTATCGTCTCCAAGCCTTATCTGGATGGCCGTTAGATGTGTCTCCTGAACAAGTATCTCGTTGGTGTAGAGTGTTCGAAGGAGGCCATGATTTCACTAATTTTTGTAGGGTAGAGGAAGATAGAACAACAGTTCGGACTATTCATAGTTGTACTCCATGGGTCGACTTTTCTGGAAGAGTAGTAGGTTTTCGAATTGAAGCCGAATCGTTTCTATGGAATCAAGTTCGTCGTATTGCTGCTGCGCTTCACGGTCTTGCTACCGGTAGGATTGAGTTATCAGCCGTTATTCGGGCTCTCCATCGACCTAATGAATCGATTGATTTCGGCCGTTCCCCTTCCGATTGGTTGATTTTATGGACAATAAATCATCCCTCGTTACCAAGTCTTGATTTGATGCCAATTGAAGCAGTCCATGCTTGGTCAAATCCTCCTTTGAGTAGAGAAGAAAGAATGCATGAGCGTTGGCAGGAAATTGCGCGTAGG
The DNA here is from genome assembly GCA_964598735.1 of uncultured Candidatus Poseidoniales archaeon. Taxonomy (GTDB): domain Archaea; phylum Thermoplasmatota; class Poseidoniia; order Poseidoniales; family Thalassarchaeaceae; genus MGIIb-N2. Next base: position 5,157 of record CAZRCY010000017.1, on the reverse strand, counting down.
GAAATTGATTTGTTACTTCAAAGAGGTTGGATTCTAGAAATGACTTCAGTCGATAATGAGATTAAGTTGGACAATTGATCCATCTTTAAGATTCAGTGCTTCTCTCAGAAAAACATCTGCTATTACTTCTATTACCTCGACATGACGGGTAAGATCGGGAATTAATATTGCACAAGAGATATTCATTGATTCAGATGTACTAATTTTTGCTAAAAATGCTGTTGCTCCACCAAACGATCTGCCCTCTCTGAGGAATCCTCTAATTCTTATTGCTTCAACAGTTGATGTGTCAATTTTCGATACTTTATTGATGAATTCATCATCTAAATCTAATGTGTCAATTCCTGCTTTTTGTCGCAAGGCGATATAATTGGTTAAGTCTTTATTCTCTACGTGAACATTCAAAGTTCCTGGCCAAGCAGTTGCCCCTAGAATTTTACGAAATTGGTCTTGGTAATGCGATTGTGACATAAAAACTGAAGCTCTTCCAAGACCACTAGTTACCTTACCTGATAGGAGCATAGTTAATCCACAAAAGTTACAACATTTAGTATTCCGTTTTTTTATCAAAGTAAAAATTGTTGTCCTTCGATTGGAATTCTACCTCCTGAATCTAATAACAGTTTGATTTCATTAGATTTTGGAATCAGCAAAGGATTAGTGTGATTGAAATGAATAAAAAAGACCTCTAAATCTTTTCCACTTAGATTTCCTAATCTTTCTAAGGAATCAACTACGGGTGGATGAGGGACCTCATTTTGTCTAGATAATTCATTTTTTGACCAAAATGTGCCATCCAGAAAAACAGTTCCCACGCCTAAGGAATCAAACCACTCAATCACACTATCTTGGCGTACTAAGCCCAATGTTTCTTCCCAGGAGTCGTGATCTGGCAGATATAGTACAGATTTTTCAGGCCCCTTAATCATGAATGCATGAGTATCGGTTAATTCGTCTCTATGAGGGACTTGTATCGGAGTAATTTCGAGATTTTCAGAAACTTTAGTTGACTGATTGCTATTGAATTGAGTTGGAATTAAAATATCATCTTCAATCAATTTATTCCATTTAGGTGAATCTTGAATCAGTTCAATCATTGACTTACTAGCATGAAGTTTAACATTCTTTACATTCATTACTTCTTTACCAAACAATCCTATTCCATCTACATGTCCTATATGTCCGTGTGTTAGCCAGATATCCGTAACCTTTCTATCTCCAACTTTCCTTAACTGTCGATCTAAATTTCTAGTTACATCAATGAGATGTAACTGTTTTTCATCAAAGATTGCTAATGAAGTAGGGGAGAGTATTATCTGATTATCCCAATGAAATTGACAGGTATCGCAATAACATCCGGGATGCGGGACACCTCCGTCTTGGGCGATTCCCAATATCATCACCCTTGTGTTGTGGCGCATAAATCTCCCTCTCCGCCCCTTCGTTTCAACTAAGCGATGAACGGAAGCATCATGTTTGGCATGATTATCCCCCGTCTATGGCCAAGGACCTTGACTGGATGAGAGAGCGATATTCTGAACTAGAAAAATCAGGTCTGAATTGGGATCCTCCTGTGTTGGAGTCTGCAAATGCACCAAGAGTATCTATTGATGGCAAAGAGACCATCATGTTGTCAGCAAATAATTATCTCAACCTATCAACTCATCCAAAGGTTGTAGATGCAACAATAGAGGCAACTAGATTATACGGTGCAGGAAGTGGTTCTGTACGGGCTATTGCAGGCACTATGGATATTCATTTAGAAGCAGAAAGGGTTGCTGCTGAATTCAAAGGTGTAGAAGCGGCATTGATTTATTCTGCAGGATACACCGCGAATGTAGGGTTGATTCCTACTCTGGTAAACAGTAAAGATGATGTCATTATTTCTGATGAATTAAATCATGGTTCGATTATAGACGGGGTCAGATTGACGAAAGCACAAAGAGCAGTATATCCTCATAATGATGTTGGCGCTTTAGAACAACTTCTGAAAGATAATCATGATGCTGATAGAAAATTAATTATTACAGATGGCGTATTCAGTATGGATGGAGATATTGCTCCATTAGATGAAATTGTAGAAGTGGCAGAAGAATATGACGCAATGGTTTTTGTTGATGATTGTCATGGAGAAGGAGTATTAGGTGATGGGAGGGGAATAGTTGCTCATTTTGGTCTCCAGGGACGTGTCGATTTCGAGGTCGGCTCATATTCCAAGGCTATGGGGGTACAAGGAGGAATAGTAGCTGGAACAGAACAAATGCGGCTTCATGCATTGAACCATAGTCGTTCATGGCTACTCTCTGGAAGTCAACCTCCAGGGGTTGCTGCAGCTCAGAAGGCCGCTGTAGAGGTGATAATTGATGAGCCAGAACATGTTCAGAGGTTATGGGAAAACACTCACTATTTCCGTAATGAACTTGAGTCATTAGGATTTGACACGGGGGTATCCACTACACCTATTATTCCAGTAATGTGTGGGGAATCATCAACTGCAAAGCGACTTTCTTCTGCAATGCGAGATTCTGGGGTTATGGTTGGTGCAATAGTGTTCCCTATGGTCGCTAGAGATAAAGCACGTGTCAGAACACAAATGTCTGCAGGATTAAGTCGAGAAGATCTAGATGAGGTACTTACGGCGTTTGAAAAGGCTGGTAAATCAATAGGTTTAATCTGATTATTCCTCGCTAATTTCATCTATAGCATCTAACATATCTTGGTCTTCAGATCCTCTCTTTTTACCCACTTCAATCGGACCATCCATAGGTTTCAATCCTCTCGACATCCGGTCTAGCATCCTCCATCTGGGGGCATATGAAAGATGAACATAAAGTGGTCCAGGGGCTAGCATTAGCACCCAACCGAATTGCTCCGGAATTCCTAAGGAAGGTTCAAGAATAGACGCTGTGAATAGAATTAATCCAATGAATGGTATTGGAAAGATGAATTTTCTTTTACTATCTAATCTGAGAGGAATACGCTTTGTGATAGCAAGAATGATTGCACTAAAACCTCCGAGTATCCCACAAATTAGGACAATTGTAAGAGCAGTAATTGACCAAATTCTTATTGAATTACTATATGACTCTCCGATTGATGTTTGATCGATTAAAGTAGGCCCTAGCAGTGCCAGAGAGATTAGTAGTCCATAGAAGGCTCCAACAAATGTAGGATGAGAGAGTGTTAAAGGCCAACGAAGGAAAAATTGACTAAGAGTTCCACCTTGGAACATTTCTCTATGTTCTTCAGGTAAAGCCGCAATCCTATCGCGCCACTCATCCATAAGGGTGACTTTATTCTTCCACCCTATGACCGTTGCCGTCATTCTTCCGAATCTAAAGGCGAATGTACGGGATTCCTATATTTCCCAAGAATCTCTCTAGCGCGCCCCATTTGTCCAAATTCAATATCTACTTGTCCTGGACTTGTATCCAACCATTCCCTGTCCAGAAATCCTTCTGCTGAATTTTCTCTTAAACGTGCATCTGCGAGTGTTGGATCTTGTTCGAACTCTTGAGCCCTTGAGAGTATAAGTGCTTGATTGATATATAACTCCATATTTAATGCATCATTATGTCGAATTTCAGGACCTAAATTTAGTAATATTTCATCATCTTCATTTCTAATTGTCCACCCTTCAGTAATTGCATTTTCATGTATAGATATATTCGCAGAATAGGGTAAAGAAATCCATTGCCCAATGGCGTTCATAACTCTAGTTTTTGTGCTTTCACCTTCATCTGCTGGATGCCACGGATGTCCATCATCAACACCAATAATTTCCATTGCATTACGAAGCGATTTAATCTTTATCTGTTGTTTGAAAACTAGTATCGTAGGAATAAAAGATAGTATAATGATTAGTGTACCAGTAACTTGGGAAAATTGGAGAAACGCAAAGCCACAAACTATAGAAAAAAATGTTGCAATTATAATTGGAACTGAATGAAAATCGCTCAAAATCTCGGCTCGAATGTCTTCAATATCCCACAATGGCATTGTATTTTTCATAATCATTCCTCTATAATTGATAGATTGACAGGTCAACGTTGGCCACCAAATAGTTGTTCATTATTTTGTTTGATTTAGCCCAAGCGCTTGAACCTTCTTTGTATATCCTTCATATTTCGATAAATAAGGTTCAGGAGTATGAATTTAGGAGGGGGGTTCAAGAAGGGTTGAGGATACATTCACTCTAGGTTTCTGTGATGGCGGAGCTACCAGATGGATTGGTAATTGAAAGACGCAGGGGTGGCCCTGGAGTCTTGGCTCTACTAATGTTGGATGCTACTCGTTCTCGATTCAATGGACATATACGAATTGAAAGGGTATCAAATAACGGCTTTGTAGGAAATTTAGGCATATTAGACGGTATGCCAATTATGTCTATCGCGATGGATATTGATTCATCATCTTCTGGCGGAAAAGAGTCAATGGAAAAATGTCTTCATGAATCTGCAATGGATGATGCCAGAATATCCGTCCACGAAGGGTCTCACATACCTCAGTCAATGGATTTACATCCTTACTCTAGATTGTTAAGTTCGGATATCCAAAATCTAGAGGAACAACCTTGGTGGTCAGATCGTCGTCATCAAGATTTAGTTTCTCTAGGACGAACTAAGAGTAGGTGGACTAGTATTGAGTCTGAATTTTCTAGGGAAGATACAGAATCAATAGAATTCGAGGTTCAACAGGAGAATCCTGTATTAGCAGAAGGTCCCTCATTTGGACCCGGTCAGAGTTGGCTAGTGGATGATGAAATCCCGAATAGTGTACTAGGAATTGCTTCTAATTTAGTCTCGTTAGGACGACCCATTCTCGTCTTTAGCCGACTCCCTCCAGAGCGTCTGAGAAGTAAGTTTTCAATTCATGAATCCTCATCATTTCGATTGACTGAAAGGCCAATTAATTCTAGAGATATAGGCCCAAGTTTGGAAGGAATAATGAGGAGAATTGAGGATTTCTTTTTTGCTAATCCTCGTGCAGTTGTTGTTATCGATGGATTAGAGTTTTTGATTGGTTTACACGGTTTTGATAGAGTTTATGATTTCACAAGAAATTTAACAGATCTAGTCGCTGAGTCTGACGATCTTCTCCTTTGTCCAATTGATGGATTAGCGATGTCTCCTCAAGAAAGAGCTTTGTTACAAAGAG
>CAZRCY010000016.1:7990-22022 GCA_964598735.1 uncultured Candidatus Poseidoniales archaeon | reverse complement strand
TAAAATCCTAAATTATACGATCGAGAAATATTTTCGCTAAAGGTATTATTTTCACTATCATATGCTCTTGCTCGTATCTCAAGTTCAGGAATACTGTTTGTATGGAGATAAAAATCGGGAAGTTCGTGAAGATTCTCAGGAATATCTAGAGTAATGAAGAATTCATCATTTTCATTAATATTTACGAATCCATTTAGGCCTTCAACCTTTTTCTTGCAACCATCAAAGCAACTTGTGTAATAGAGTTGATACTCGACCGATTCAGTTCCGGGTGGTGCTTTATCTGTCAAATTACCTCTAATCGCGGAGGATAGTCCAGAAGTAAAATACGAACGAATTTCTGGATTTTGAAACATAAACCAACCATTGGGGTCCACGGGATCATCTGGGTCACTAGGATCTACAGGATCTCCTCCTCCTCCGCCTGAATCTAGATCGAACAATAATGCGGCATCTACCATTCCGTATCCATATTTTTCATTCCATAATGGATGGATATCAGAATCGTATGGACTACCCCTAACTTCCGAATTTTCCTGTAAAATTTCCTTAATTTCTTCAGGATCTAGATTTGGCGAATGTTGTAACATCAAAGCGATTAAACCAGAAACATGGGGTGTGGCCATACTAGTTCCACTCATTTCAGTATAATCATTATCAGCATTCGAATCAAGTATTGGATTTGAACCTGAAGCATGTTGAGGTGCAATAATATCCGTTCCTGGTGCTGAAACATCTGGTTTTAGTTCATCCATTTCATCATCGTCTAAATCGTCATCTCTCGGACCCCAGTTTGAATAATCGGCAATAGAATCATCTGACCTATCTATCGAATTTTTATCATCTACAGCAGCAACAGAAATACATTCGTCTGCACTTGCAGGAGATGGTACTCGTTGTCGTCCATCATTACCCATTGCACATACCATTACTATCCCATTTTGAGATGCATTGTTTACTAATCGAGCCTCTGCGGATGAACCATTATCTCCAGTATCATCACTATTCGGAGCAGATACAGAACCCAAAGACATTGAAGCAATGTCTATTCCTGTTTGATTGCCTTCATCCCAATCCGTATTTCGATTATTGATTACCCATTGTAATCCGGTGATGGTGGTATTACTGTTTGTTCCACCAACATCAGTTAGAACCTTCACATCAACCAAATATGCGCCAGGTGCAACTCCCACATGTTGCCTATTGGAACTTCCAGTACCTAGTGCAGTTCCAGCTACATGGGTTCCATGTCCGGCCCCATCATCAGGATCATCACACTCATTTGGATTTCCGGGTGTTAATGATGTAGCGTCAAATCCACAAACAAATTTGTGATCTGAATATGAATACGCATCGCTATCTGGTTCATCGTCTTGGTCGTCAAAATCATTCAAAGATCTATGCTCATTATCCACACCTGTATCAAGAATTGCAATCACAACATCATCTCCTCTCAAAGAGGGATCCATATCATGAGCGGAAGGATTTGAGGTACCGCCAGATCGGACATGGATAGATGGAACTGAAACATCCAAGAAAGGAACCATAATATTCTGTTGTTCTACAACTACCACTCCGGATAATTCCCAAATATCCAATAATGCAGAAACAGGAACCTTATCTACAGTGATAGAATCAATTGATTCTAAAACTTGGAACCAAGAATCACCCTCAATTCCAACCCAACCATGACTCGATAGTACCTCTTTCAAAGAAGAAATTTCTTTGTCGGAAGGATGCCAAGCATAGTCCACAACAATTGCTACAGTATATCTTCCGTCTTTTCCAATAATTGATGTTGGAGACTCAGACTCGTACTCAGATGAAATAATACGCTGTAATCTATCATCCATACCATTGGAATCTCTATCTGGGCCATAAGAAAACCACCATCCATTCTTTTCTACTGGAGGTACCACATCAGAAGGAATTGATTCATGGAGACGATTTTTGAGAGGGCAAATCTCGTCACCACACATCAGTGGTGGAAGGCCATCTATGATAACAGGAAATATCTCCTCCTGTTTATCTATATCATGAATATCAGTTGCCTGTGCAAATCCAGAAAGAATGAGGATTGAGAAGATGACAACGTGCGAAATTCGTAAATTCCTCATGTTGTCACCTATCCCTTGGAGAACCATTCGCGATATAAGCCCACATGCGTATATGTTCCAATATGGTGGCTATGGCCATTGAATATGGTCTTTGCGAGTAGAACATCGGATAGAATGGCCTCCTTTATCCATGATTATCTCCGATCCACATTCTGGACATTGAGCAACTTCAATCAACTCCTCTAGCCAGGCAACTCTGGTCTCAAATTCATCTCCCTCCTCAAGTAATCTATCCATCACTCTCTTTGCAATATCATTCAGTGGGAATTGTGAGTTTTGCCATGGATGTAGTGAATTTAATTCAGTAATCTTAGGGATTGAGGCACCCCCCATGGAATATGGACTTGTACTTGAATCATCAAGTTCTGAGGGGGCACCTTTTGCAACTATTCTTCCCATTCCAAAACAAAGAAAGAAACCACCAATGTGAGCTAAATGAGCTACATTTGTAGAGCCCATTGTGCCAGTTTGAGCCCCATAAACGTAGTAAACTTCGAATCCTAACCTAATCACTGCGATAAGACCAACTGGCCATTCTCTGATTAGGAAAATCAACGGAAATACAATTTTATCATTTGGCCAACAAGCAAGATATGCCCCGAGAAGTCCGAAACATGCTCCTGACGCTCCTAATGCAGGAGTCCAAGAATCCATATGAGTACCCCACCAAGCAAGGTTTCCACCTAACAAACCTAAGACATAGATAATCATCCACCTTTTAGCACCCAATCTGCCCTCCAAAGGCAGTCCAACAAGAGCGACAACCAATACATTTCCAATGACATGCATTGCACTACCATGTAGCCAGCCAGCAGAAATCATACGATGAATATGAACCGGTTCTGTTACAAATTGGGGGATTAAAGCTCCAAAATACACAGGATCAAAGTCTGAAGAGAACCAACTACCCACCAATGCATGAATAAATTGTAAGGTTGCAACCAACATTAAGGATAAAACCGTTGCAAGAGAAATAGGGGTTTTCGTTCTGAATGAATGTACGTACGGAGCCGTTGCTGCTGCAACAAATAATAGCATCCAAATCGAGTCCCCCAAGGTCAAATCAAGGAAATTCAGTGGCTCTGACATCCCCTCTCCCCATTGTATCCTAAGGGGCGAAATTGATGGATTCTCCGGTTAAATTTCATCCGAGAGTATCAAATCAAGGCCCCGAATGCCCCTACATGGTTGGCCAAGACTCACTACTGAGTCTGAGAGCCATTTCTGTTCTACGTGGAAACAATCTTGTGTTGGAAAAAATTGATCTGAATATTTATTCCGGAGATCTAATTTTGTTAACTGGGCCAAATGGAGGAGGTAAATCTACACTGTTACAAACATTGGCTGGACTTCTTCCTTTATCTGAAGGAGAACTTCTCCATAATGGCAAATTAATTCGTGATTCAAAAGGAAGACATGCGATGTCAGGAGGAACAATTGGTTGGTGTCCTCAATTAGGAGGAAGCACATCCTGTTCCACTGTAGAGGAGCATCTTAGAACGATTTTGAGTATGTATGAAAAATCATTTTCAGAGGAGGCAGAAACTGAACTATTAGTCGAATGGGGATTAGATCACAGAAGACATGATAGAATAGCGAATCTGTCTGGGGGATTACGAAGGAGACTTGAAGTTGCTAGTGCAATTGCAGTTGGGGAATCATCCACAAAAGCTATTCCTATTCTTCTTGATGAACCATCAGTCGGGTTAGATGAAGAGGGAAGGAATACATTAATTTCAAGCATAAAAAGACTAAACGACTCAGGTCATTCAATAATCATATCAACTCACGACCCAATAATCCAAGATATTCAAAATAAAAATTCAGAGATTTTAATGGATAATGAAATAACTATCGAGAGAACTAATCACAATACAGAGAATAGACTCCCGATTAAATCTTCATCATTTACTCGTAAAGAATCAATGTTGAAATGGAATTTTCGACTTGATTTACGAGAAATGGCTACACCATCAGCGAGATGGATTCCGGGTATCCTTGCATTTGGAATACTCCTTGGAAGCGGACTAATTGATTCAAACATATCCAATCTTGGGTTAGCAACTCTTGCTCTCGGACCAGCTATGATATCTGCATTGGTTCGACCTGCAGTAATCGATAGGCTAAATCAAAGAGAAATGGGAGGCATATGGAGTGTCGCTAAACAGGGTTCACTAAGTTTTGAAATTACAATTGCATCAATGAGTCTTATCCCTGTAATCTTAGGAGTGATTGGAATATTTGTCTTGTTACCTACTCCGAATACTATTCAAGGATATATTTTGTTCCTAATTATCCCTGCTATTATGAAAGATGTAAGTGCAATTTCTGGATTAATTCACCATAGATTTGGTTCAGGGGAAAGGCCGGGCTTGATGGTTTTACTAATGATTCCATTTGCCTGGGTTCTGCTGACTTTGTGTAGTGCGTTAGAAGCTACAACATTAGAGGCAATGAGGGAAGCGTGGATTGGTGTGATAATCGCATTTGCTACTAATATTGGTTTATTCCTACTCGCATGGGCTCTTCATGAATAATAGTATACGATGATTCAAACATCATCTACCTCTCGTCGTTCCATGGGCGGGTCACGTTTTGTTGGTCCTGCGCTTGTTTATTTGGGATTATTAGGTTTCATGCTAACGATTTGGATGGCATTAATTGAGGCTCCAAGTATGGGCGATGACTGGAACGCTCCTGAATCGTATAGAATTCTATTTGTCCACGTTCCTTTCGCTTGGGTATCATTTTCAGGATTTGCTCTATTGTTTGGAGGATCTCTAAGTTGGTACATCAAACGCTCAGAGCGAGGGTGGAGGTTTGCAATAATTGGTGCACAACTTGGTTTATTGTATTCCCTAGGAGTCCTAATTTCCGGACCAATTTGGGGGGCTGCAGAGTGGGGTGTACCATGGGATTTTCAAGATATTAGGCTCAACAGTTTCGCAGTCTTAGCAGGTGTTGCACTTTTCTTTGCCCTAGGTGAAATGAATTCAGAAGATACTCAGCAAAATAGAGATACTCTTGCATCTGTTGGAATCTTTGGATTTGGCTTAGTTCCTCTAACATACATGGCAACTAGATGGTGGCAAGAACGTCATCCAGGCCCATTAATCGGAGGAGGTAACGAAGATAGTGGGGTTGACCCATCGATACTATTGATATGGATGGTGGGAGCTGCTTCAATGCAGATACTTTTTGTTGGACAGGCTCTGATGACTAATAGACTACTGAAAACAGAGCAACAACTTGAAAACTTATTGTCTAATTTGGAGGATTCAATATGAATGACATGTTAGCTCTAGCGACTGCATATCTTGCACTTATTGCCTTACTCATAGGACATTCAATTCATACCTCTAGAAGATTAAAATTAGTCGAAGAAAGATTGGCGGCAGCTCTGGAAGCAAATGAAAGACGAGGTAAAAAACGCACCAATGAAGAATCTGTGCAGTTGAAGAAGACTACAAATAATCTTGATTTTCAAGAAGAATGATGACCAATCGCTTGAAGTTTAACGGTGAACCCCATCGTATTGAGGGGGAGTCATGTCAAAGGGAGATCCTTTCTGCATTGCTTGCGGAAATCCTCCTCCGTTAACTACTGAAAGGTTATGCGAAGCCTGCTTCCGAGCTCGGAATTATCTTTCTAAATTCCCGGAGAGAATTCAACAAACAAGATGTCCTAAGTGTGAAATGATTCTTATTGATGGACGATTCGGAAGAATGAATCATGATGATTTAATGGAATATCGAGCAATGGAGTCTCTTTCGGTTCATCCCCAGGCTGAAAATCTAGATTTAGAATTACACGCAGATTCAATTGATGATCGAACATCAAGATTGACAGTTGGGATAAAAGGAGAGATTGAAGGATTTCAATTTGAAGATAATCATGAGGCATTATTACAAACATCAAATGGCGTTTGTCAGACTTGTACTCGAAAGGCAGGAGCATATTTTGAGGCAGTAATGCAATTGAGGTCTGCCGGCCGTCGATTAGAGGAAGATGAAGTAAAAGAACTCAGAATGTCATTAGATGATATGTTAGTAGACTCCCCAGAAGATCCAATGTTCTTCATTACAAAAGAGGGACCCGTTACAGGAGGATGGGATCTTCAATTGGGTTCCAAAGCTATGGCAAGAATGTGGGGTCGTAAATTAGTCAGTGCTCATGGTGGACAAACTAAAGAAACTTCAACAACTGTTGGACATAAAGATGGAGTAGATATAACCAGACTAACATTGTTGTATAGAAAACCGGCATATGGGATAGGAGATGTTATCAAATTTAGGAAAAGATTCTGGAGAGTAGATACGTGGCAAAAAGATGGTCCAATTCTTTTAGCAGTGGATAGATACGAACGTACAGGTGCTACTTGGAGAGATTTAGAAAAATGTGTAGTGATCTCTCAAAAGAAAGATCACTACAAAGTAGATATTTTACGGCGAGATGATTCAGCAGTAGAGATTCTCGATCCTAGTGATTTCTCAGTTAGAACATTGTCTATTGCGTATGATATTAGTGCAGATGACACAAAAGTGCGTATCTGTTTGATAGAGGGGGAATGGACGTGCATACCTCGTACGAGAGGCGAACAGTGAGGGAGATAAGATGGAATCAAATCCTACAATGATTGAATTGGCAGATACCCTAGACTCTTCAGATATGATAGGTTGGACAACTAAATTCCCAATTGATCTACGATTAGCATTAACAAAAGATCTCGGACTAGAAATTGATAACGATTGGTCTGGGATACTATGTTTAGGAGTTGGAGGATCCGGTGCAGGGGGCATGTTATTATCAGATATTTCAAATCGAGAAGGTGGTCTTCCTTTTGTGAGTTGGAAGGATTATGGTTTACCCTCATGGTGGGGTCCTGACTGGCTAATACTTGCTACTTCGTACTCTGGAAATACTGAAGAAACACTACATGGGGTGAGCTTGGCAATTCAGGAAGGTGGAACAATTATTGGAATTTCTTCAGGAGGAAAACTTGAAGAAATTCTAGATGGTCATGAAAATGGAGTTTGGATTAGTGTCCCAAGTGGTCAACCGCCAAGAAGTGCTCTTGGACATATCTTTGGAACCCAACTAAACATCTGTTGGACGATGGGATTACTCCCTATGAAAAGTAAAAAAGAAGAAATGTTAGAACGACTTGAAAAATCCTCAAAAAACCTCGATATCATAAACGGTGACGGAGAAATTTTACAGATTGCAAAACAAATGCATCAAAAGCGAATTCAAATTATGTCTACTCCATTTTTAGGAACTATTGGTTACAGATGTAGAACACAGTTTAATGAGAATTCTGGGGTATTAGCCACTTCCTCAATCCTACCTGAACTTCACCATAATGAAATCGTTGCTTGGGGAGATATCGAAAATGCGTCCGATATACATCTAATTATTTTCGTTTGGAACGGAATGGATGAAAGAATTGGAATCAGAACAGAATGGACATTAGAAAATCTATCAGATGTACCTACTACTATTCTTGAATGCCAAGGAGAATGTCTAGCAGAGTGTATTCTTCATGGCGCTCATATGAGTGATTGGTTGTCTATCTGCTTAGCACTTCTAAGGGGCAAAGATCCAACAAGTATTGGTCCAATAAATGATCTCAAAGCACATCTATCAAAAATCCCAATTGATCAATAAAGCGGCCCTAAAACCAATCTAGGATCGGGAAATACTGAGAGAGCCCATTCTCTATCATCAGGGTGAACTACACCTGGGAGATCGAATCCTTCAGGTTCGATCAATGAAAGTTGGAAATGTACATGTGGAGGCCAACCACCATTCTCTTCCTCTGAACCAAATCTGCCAATCAATTGCCCTGTTTCAATTAAATCTCCAGGATTCCAAGAATGGGTTGTCATTTTATCCAGATGACCGTATAATGCCCAAACATCGTTCCCGTCGATTTCATGTTTTGTAACTATAGTATGACCATAATCACCCGGTTTAGGGTTATATCCTACAGCATAAACAACTCCAGCGCAGAATGAATGAACAGCTGTGCCAACTGGACCGCCTAAATCCAACCCGACATGTACAGTTCTTCCGTCACTAAACAAGTCAGTTGTGTAAATAGAACGAACCTCGTTATATCTTCCAATCGTCCATTTTACTCCATTTATTCCGTAGTCTTGTGAACCGCTCAAGTCTAGCACTTTTGGTTCTTCGGGGAAAATTACAATCGGGTGAAATGTCTCGCTATCCCACTCCACCATGACCTACCCGAAGAGGGAATCCGCTATGAGGGTCCTCATCCATTTCAGTTCAGGTGGGACCATGGAAATAGGGGAGGATTTTCTCCGGCAAGTAGTCGCAATAATACTGTTAATTGCTCCGTGTCTATGGATGTCTGATAGATTTCTCAATCGTTTAGATCCTGCTCGGACTGATGCTCAACGATTGTTGATAGTACCTGGAATCTCATTATTCCTATTGCTGGGAATTATCGGATGGAGTGTGCTTCTTTTCGGAGAATTACGAATCCTGTCGATTTTCGTTGTTTGGTGTTTTATGGAATTTTCATCTAGGAAATTTAGTATTGTACGCTACAATAACACAGTCAACATCAGTCCTTGGGAGAAATTGGAAACTCAAATAGAAAGAACAGAACGACAAAAAAAATCATCAGATTTGAAGAAAAATGAATCTAATGATAACTTAACTCAATGGAAATTCTCTACAGATGACTTGTGGATAATTATTGCCTCTGGTGCAGGAATTATAGGTTTGTTATCACCTCATTTCCTTTTTAGTGAACCATTGGGAATAGATTGGATTGGATTTGCAACACTCGCTGATACTCTTGCATCAACAGGAACTACGGATCTACCCCCTCCCACGGTTGGACATTGGACCTATCCTCCCGCCTTACCTTCGACTGCTGCATATATCATGACAGTTACCGGGATTGATGCAGCGACATCTGTGTCCCTAATCGGCCATTTGGGGATGGGACTTTTGTGTGCTAGTTTGGCAGGTGTTTTCGCTAGGTTTGGAGCAGGTGGAGCAATGTTAGTTTCGATGGTTCTTAGTGCAGGTCTATTTGCAAAAATGTTTGATTCGGGATATCCGACAGTACTATCTCAATTAGGGTTTGTACTAGGTTTACTCGTTGTTTTGAATAATGAAAAAAGATCTTCTAGACAGGATTCTATCGCTATTCTCTCAGTTGCATTTGCAGGGGTTATTCACCCAAGTGGTGCGATATATCTCCTTCTTTTAATCGTAGGAAGAATGCTAGTTAATGCGAATTTCGATAATGAGAATTCAGAGAGAAATAATGTAATTATTGGTTCAAGTTTGTTGATTGGTGTTTCTCTCTTTGTTGCCGCAGGAATTTTTGCTCCCCGAGTACAAGATGATGCCATTCTAGCAGAATATGGATGGCAAGGTGGTCTAGATTTAATCAAATGGAATGGTCCACTCATACTTTTGGCAATTTGGGGCGCTTGGAGAAGTAGAAATTCATTAGAGGGAAAAATCATGATAATGTGGTTCTCATTAATTTGGTTCCTTAGTTTAGTCCACTTAATGGAAGGGATAATTGGAATAGGATTGCTAACTCTAATTTCTTACATCCTATACAGTATGTCAATGCATGGATTCCATATTCCTTTGGCATCTCTGGGCGCTTTAGGATTAGCGCCATACATCCAATTAAGAATGATGAAAAAGAAAGAAAGAATTATTCAAAACGAAGATGAAACTGAAGAACATTTTCATTTGCCTCCTAAGAATATTCCTGAATATCTCTTAAAATTCTCTTTCGCGATTTGTGCTTCTCTGTTACTATTGACAATTGGCTGGTTCACCACATTACATCGACATTCAGAACTTTGGGTTCGAACAGATGGTGATCGTATAATTCATGAATCATTGGACCTTCCAGACAATTCAATTGTATTCATTGAAAATAGACCATGGGGTTACTTGCTGGATGTGGATAGTGAATTAGAAAGAACTGCATTTCCAAACTTAGGAATTTTAGAAGTGAAAGAGAATATACAATATCAAACATACAATGCAATACTAAATGATGACATTACTCGATTGAAAAACTTAGGAATCACACATGCAATATCAAGTCCAAGAGGAGAAGTAGGTTTCCTTCTTGCATCCTCAGAACATTGGTCTATTATCTCAGAACATGAAGGCAGTAGAATATGGCAATTTCACGAGATACCAACTGAGGAATCTACAAGGGAAATTATGATATTTGGTATAGAGGAGATATTTTGTCAATTAGGATGTGAGTGGAGAGCTTCTCCATGGACTGGATTATACGAATGGTCAAATTCTCCAGTACCTGAAAATCGTTCGTTCTTGAGTGATGGTTCAATTTCAATGGATGTTGAAACGTCTAGGGGAATGAGATCTTCCATGGTTAGAGTGTCCGCATTAATTGAAGCCCCTCCCGATCAAACTGTTTCATTAACGGCTGCTAGCGGAGGGAATTCTACAACAATTCAAAGAAATACTGAAGGTTCAGTTCAAATGATCACTACTCTGGTAAACATTGGTGATAATGGACTTATTACTATCGGGATAAATACTAATACAGATAATAAAAATTGGATTAATCCCACCGCTTTATCTGGGAGAGGTGATCGGCTAATTGATTCAAATGGGGTTTGGATACATTGGTTTGAAATTTCAGAAATTTGAGGTACAAACATGAACCAACATGGAATCACAATTTTGCTTCCGACACTCGATGAAGCTGAGGCCTTGCAAAATGTGGTCAATAGGATTCCTTATGAAGAAATTTCAGCGGAAGGATGGAACGTTAGAATTGTTGTTGTGGATGGAGGATCTACTGATGGAACAATAGAATTGGCAAGTCAATTAAACTGTGAAATTATTGAACAACATGGGGGATCTGGTAAAGGAAGAGGGTTGAGGGAAGCATTTGCAAACTTCATGAATTCAGATGATCTATTATTAGTTATGATGGATGCTGATGGCACATATCGTCCTGAGGAAATTCCTCAATTTATTCAAAAATTAGAACGAGAAAATGCTGATATTGTAATCGGATCTAGAATGAAAGGCAAGATAGAGAGTGGAGCAATGACGAGAAGGAATTGGTTAGGCAATCATATTCTCACTTGGTTGGCTGTTTTCTTACATCGAGCATATATCTCTGACCTATGTACAGGATTTTGGCTTCTAACTAGAGATTCGATAAATCAGATGAAACTCAACTCAACAGGTTTTGAAATAGAAGCTGAAATGTATACATCAGCAGCATATAATCAACTAAAAATTCATGAAATTCCAATCCATTATGATATCAGAATTGGCCGTTCAAAACTAGGTTCTATAGGAGATGGAATTCGAATAGCAATGAAGATTATTAGAAGGAAATTTGTTAGAAAACCAATTTCATAATAATTCTCGTAGACGCTGAATGAAATTTTCAGATGGTTTCCAATCTATTTGATTATTGAGAAAATCAAAAGAACCCAAACTATGCAGTATGTCTCCTTCTCTGGGAGATTCAAAATTAACCTCAATCTCTGAATTTCTAAACGAAGAGAATGAATCAATAATGTCTAACAATGTGACTGAATTTCCCGAACAAACATTAAATTTCTTTCCAGAAACTTTGGAATTAGTTCCATTAGTTTCAAGATCATTCAAACACAGAATAAATGCTGAGACTACATCATTAACATGGACGAAATCGCGAGATTGATGACCATCTCCAAATATTTTCAACGGGATATTTTTAGTGATATTATCAGAGAAAATTGTGAGAACTCCACTGTAAGGGGAGTCTCTTTTCTGACCTAATCCGAACACATTAAACAATCTTAGAGCACAAACAGGACGTTCGTGAAATGAAAGAAGTGATTCTTCCGCTTTTTGTTTATCCAAACCATAGTTTCCAATTGGTTTTGTCGGTGATTTTTCCGTCAAAGGTAATTCGTTTGGAATCCCATATAATGCAGAGGTTGAGGCTTGGATTATTGTTGAAACTCCTAATCTAAAAGCATCTTTGAATAGTTCTTGTGCGGCTAAATGATTCACTCGAGAACTCAATTTAGGTTTGCTTTCACATAGAGGAACAGAAGCAATAGCTGCTAAATTGATTACTGATTTTATCTCATGAAGTGCCTCTTCCCTGACAGAAAGTTCCGACATATCTCCTTCTATTACAGTTAACGATGGATGATTGGGTAATTTAGTACCTGATGAAAAATCATCCAAAACTTTCACTTTTCTACCTTGAGAAAGAAGAGCAGAAGTTAGATGTTGACCAATGAAACCAGCACCTCCAGTGACTAGAACGGTGCCTGATTCCATGTTACTCTGTTACAGGGGCTTGATATAATCTAAATCCAAATCTAGGATAATGGGCGACGATTCAATAGTGAAGATGGACCAGCAAGTTCTACTATGCTAGGTCCAAGGTTGGGATGCGTCATCCTCGGTTCAGGAGGTTTGGTATCCCAAAGATTCCAACAAAGGCTTTGTCATCACCCATTTTTTGAGTTAAGAGGAGTTGTTGGTTCGCCTAATTCTGTTGGGAAAAATCTCTTAGATCTTCCATGGCATCTTGATGAAATAAGACCTTCATTGCCGGATATTACCATTATTGGAATGGAAAAAGGTAGAGAATTTGTAATGAAAAATGATATTCAGATAGTTTTCAGCGCACTTCCTTCTGAAATTGCAGCTGAATCTGAGCCATTATTTGTAAAATCAGGTTGTATGGTGTATTCTAATGCATCACATCATCGGATGCTAAATGAGGTCCCATTAGTTATTCCTGAAGTAAATTCAAATCATCTAGAAATTCTAGATTCTTCTGAACTTGGGATTGTATGTTCCACTAATTGTACTGTAATGCCAGTTGCATTATCCATAAAACCAATCTATGATTTGTTGGATATCAAAAATATCTCCATTCAAACAGAACAATCGGTTTCTGGAGGGGGGTTAGAATTATTGATTGCTACTCGATTGGGTAATATACCCTCTCCAAGAATTCCCGGAGAAGCCAAAAAAATTGAGCAGGAATTAATTCGTTTACTATCTAACTTTGAAAAAAATGAAGAAATAAGGCCTGAAATTGATGTAAATGTATCTTGTAAACGAGTCAATCGAAATTTTGGACATATTGTTCATATCGAAATTGAAACAGATTCAGATGTGAAAAAAGAGCAAATTATTGAATGTTGGATGAATGCTTCTTCGAGTATCTGTAATAATCTACCTTCTTCCCCCGTACCACACATCATTGTCAAAGAATCAATTGATTTGGACAAAGATCGATGGGCAGGCTCCGCAAACAAGAATTCAGACCCTGCAGAAGATCTTCATGCAGGAATGGCAATTGTTACTACAATTCCTGAAATTTCTGGAAATACTGTAAAATGGTCAGCATTCTCTGAAAATACAATTAGAGGTGCAGCAGGTGGATGTGTACTTCTCGCTGAGTTAGATTCAATGAGACGAGGGATAATTCCATTATCATCTTCGGGTGAGGGCTATAACCCACTTTGATGTCCACACTGTATGGCTGCTCCAAAAATGACCAGAGGGTCGTTTCGAGAACTAGCAGGATCTATGGAGAAGAAAGAGCGAACACGAATACTTCTCATCATGCCAAGGTCTTTCCGTCCAGAATATGAATCAATTACAAAAGAACTAGAAATCAATGATGATGTTTTCTCTACCTATCTCCGGCCTCGTTCTAATCTTGATGAAATAAAAGATGCAGGATTTGATCCATTTGATCATTCTATGCATTTGATTGATATTGCAATGAAAGATCTTGGGATTTGGATGAAGCCTTTGGTCTCCAACCATTGGAATCGCTCTGAAATAGATATTAGTCCCACTTCTAATTGTGACTTTTCCACAGTAACTTGGACCTGTTT
>CAZRCY010000016.1:0-7890 GCA_964598735.1 uncultured Candidatus Poseidoniales archaeon | reverse complement strand
TAAAAGCCGATGGACTAGATATGACAGAAATCATGGAACATCCAAAATTCTTAGATGTATCTGAGAGAGCTTCTGGGGCGGGAATCGATGTTTGGACTATGGTAGTTGGAATGTTTCAGTAACAAAGATTGAAACGCAAAGATAAGATGGCGAGTTTATGGTATACTGTACAGAGTGTGGAAGAGAACAATCAGACATGGCCAAGTTCTGTCGATACTGTGGAGAACGTATGCCTGGGTTAGATTTGGTCAAGAAACTCAAGCAAGAGGCTGCAGCTGTTCAACAGGCGAAATCAGGTAGTAGAAATTCTCCTCAAACACCTCCTAATCCGCAACAACCTGCTAACGACCCTTTTCGCACTGGAAGGCGTCTGGGTGGCGCTTGATTCATTGGTCATAACCTCTACCAAAGGTCATGAAGCTTCGGCATCTTGCAATGACTCTGTCAAATTTGCCTTCTCATCCGTTCAGGGAACCCGCACTTGAACAATATGGGACTGATGGCGAAACTGCTGCAAGATGGCTATTTTCAATTAATTCTGAAGAACCTTTCGAAGATACAGATGGGATAATTGATTTGGGAGCAGGTAATGGTATTCTCGGCATAGGATCTCTTCTTCTTGGAGCTCCAAATGCTATTTTCGTTGAAATAGATGAAGAAGTTTGCAAATCGCTTCAAGATGCAATAGCATCACTAAATTTAGGAGATAGATGTAGAATTCTAAATGGAGATGTTCGATCAATTGATCATGATGAAATTCGTCGTGATATTGTATTAATGAATCCCCCTTGGGGAAGACAAACACCTCGCGCTGATCGTCCATTTCTTGATACAGCCGTGAGATGTGCTAACGAATCTATTCATCTGTTACACGGTAGAGGTGCTAGACATATCGAATCATGGGCAGAATCCTCAGGATGGTTTGCAAAAAGATGGATGGAAGTCGATCTTCCCATGCCTCCAATATACTCCCATCATGCAAAGAAAAGAAGTACGACTGAGGCGGCTATGTGGTGGATAAAGCGGTCGGCGAATTGATAGGGAACCATTCAGTCGCCTATACCATGAGCCCCTCAGATGGTTCCTTTGTTACCCCAGGTACAAGTCTTTCCTTGAGCGATGACATAATTACAGGATCTGGCATTGGTCGACATCAGAATCAGTGGGTTGCTCTACGTTCAGGGACACTAAGTATTGGTGAAGAATTCGTGGATGTAATCGCTTCAGTTTCTACACCTAAAATTCCTCAAGAAGGAGAAGTAATCATTGGTCGCGTTTCTCGTCTTCATTCAAAAACTGCAGAGATAGAAATTCTACACATTGAAGGCCGAGAAGATGCTAACAGAACTCAAGATGCCCTTCATAGAACGGCAGATATTTTTGTCTCGGAAATTGTTGACAGATTCATGCCATCTCCCGGAGACGGGATGAGAAGTAGAGACATAGTTAGAGCAAAGGTGATTCAATCAGAACCAATTGTAAAGGCATCTTGTAAAGGAGATCCCTCTTTGGGAGTACTTCACTCCATATGTCCCGTCTGTGGGGTTTTTCTAAATGTGAGTGATACAACTCCAGATCAGAATGTAAAATGTGATCGTTGTGACTACACAGGATATCGGGCTCTATCGAATGGTTACGGGTATGGGCATATAATACCTGAAGATGTTGATCTTTCTCCCCTTAATCGTGGAGGAGAAAGGTGGACTGAAGAAATGGATGGGCGATTAGGACATGATGGGGCTCGTCCTTATCTTTCACCTATGGCAGATTTCCGGCGAGGAGAAAGTCACAAAATGCCTAACAGTCAAATTAGAAAACCAACCGGTAGAGATGGACGGCCAAGAAGAGAAATGCATGCTACAACATGTACGCTTTGTGGAGTTGCTACCAAAGTACCATTCCAACCAACTCCTGGTAAGCCCATACGATGTAGAGATTGTATGGACAAGGTCAAATCTGGCGAGGTTTCTCAAGAAGAATTCGCAAAAGAAAGAGAAATAATCAACAAAATGAAACATGAGGCAGAAAAGGCAGCAGGACTGAAAGTGTTCGTAGGAGGTTTGCCTCATACTGCAACCGAAGAAGAGATTAGAGCAGTTGTGGAACCCCATGGTTCCCTAAAAAAGATAGATATTGTAACAGATCGAGAAGGTTCCCCTAAAGGATTTGGATTCATTGTTTTTGATGATCCTGAGCAAGGAAGAGCTGCGATTAAAGCAATGAAAGATATCAAATTGGGTGGAAGAAAACTCCGATTCGAAGAAGCAAACTCTGGCGGAGGAGGAAGAAAGGGAGGCCGTGGAAACGGCAAAGGTCGTGGAGACCATAGGCGTAGAAACTGAATTTACGCTTAGAATGATAGCCTAAAACTCCTAAGATAGATTGAGTGGGACGAATGACTTGGTTGGTCATTGATGGATATGAAGATGAACCAGCAGCATTCGGTGTCCCTCCCTATGTAGGGTTTCACATCCGTTACGTCTGTGGGTTACTAAGTTCAAAAAACATCGATTATGAATTCATCACAATCGACCAATGGAGATTGGGAGAAAGACCACAGTGTATCAAAGAAGGAACATTGCAAGGAATTGCATTAATTGCAGGTGCAGTAGTACCTGGAAAATACCTCAGAGGAACACCAATTTCTTTGAAGGAAACAGATTCTATGATTCGATCTTTCCCAAGAGAAATACCGATTATTGCAGGTGGATGGGCAATACGGGGTTGGAGAAAACAAGGATGGAGGCCATTAAGGAAGGGATTATTTCTAGCTATTCAAGATACAGATGCAACATTAAATCATTATTTGGAGAATGGAGAATGGGCCCACAAAAGAAGAACTGCTGAACAATGGTCAAAATGGGCTAGAGAAGGTGCGTCAAGTTTAGCCGTAAAGCATCATCCTGATATTGGTACTGAAGAAAAACCTGGGCCACTCACTTACGAAGTTGAGGTCTACCAAGGCTGTGTACGATATAAAAGAGGTTGTAAATTTTGTATTGAACCAAAAAAAGGAGTACCTCTCTGGAGAACTCCTGATGATGTAATTACAGAAATTAGGATTGCCGCAGATAACGGAGTTCGACATATCCGACTTGGTGGTATGACTGACGTTTTCACTTATATGGCAGAGGGGGTTGTTGAACTGGAATATCCAGTTCCTAATCCTGAACCAATAGCTAAACTTCTTCATGGAATTAGAGAAGATACACGAATCAAAACTCTTCATGTAGACAATGGAAACCCAAGCATAATTGCAGAAAATTTAGAACCTTCAGAAGAGATTACAAAAACACTTGTAGAAACCCTTTCTGATGGTGCAGTTCTATCATTTGGACTAGAATCAGCCGATCCTCAAGTGCATGTTGAGAATTGGCTAAATTGTGACTCTAAACAATTACATACAGCAATAGATCTGATCAATAAATATGGAAAAGAAAGGGGTGATAGAGGTCTTCCCAAACTCCTCCCAGGTCTGAATTTTATAGCCGGTCTTAGAGGTGAATCTGATGAATCATACGGATATAATCAAGAACTCTTGAACTCTTTAAAGCGTAGGGGATTATGGCTTCGAAGAATCAATATTCGTCAGGTCGAAGGAAAAGGATTTCAGGAAGTAAATGAGAAACCATTTAAGAAATTCAAACAATGGGTTAGGGAAGAAATTGATACACCATTACTCCAAGAAATGTTCCCAATTGGTCATAGACTAAACGACCTGTATTGGGAAGCTCACGATGGGAGAACAAGATTGCCTCGGCATATCACAAATGAGATTCATCAAAATCCATCAATTTATGGAAAACCTGGATTAACAATGGGAAGACAAATTGGAGCTTATCCAATTTTGATGGGAGTAAATTACCATATTCCTCTAGAGACAAGTAGCGACGTAATTGTAACAGGACACGGTTCTAGAAGTCTCACTGGTATCGAAATAGGACTAGACCCAAATGTAATGACTGAACGTCAATTTAGATCTATTCCAGGAATTGGTGACAAAGCTGCATGGAAGATTGTATCAACAAGAGCCAACAGACTATCAAGGAATTCAGATTCTCCTGCGTTCGAAAATATTCATGATGTATTTGATGCATCTGATGTTCAAATGCCAGAAATAGCAACATTGGTGATGGAGGTGAAAAATTGAATATTGTAGAACAATTGTTAGAGAACGCTGACGCTCTAAGGATACAGGCAAATGAAATCATTCCTCGATTAATCAAAAATTCTTCTAAAATTGAATTCGCATATAATCCTCTAGAATACGCATGGAACCCCCATTCAGAATACATTCGAAGACATGGAGGAATGGGTGCAAAGATTCTACTCGTAGGGATGAATCCAGGACATGGTATGGGAAATACAGGTATTCCTTTTGGTTGTCCGAAAATGGTTCGTGATATTCTGAAAATCACCGGATTAGAGGTAGGATCACCGATGAATACTCACCCAAAACGTCCGATAATTGGATTGGAACATCCAAAACCAGAGGTTTCAGGAACAAGAATATGGGGGTCATTATCTGAAATATATGGTCCGGATAATGCTGCTGCGGCAGAGGTTTTCATCGTAAACCACTGTCCGCTATGGATGTTTGATGAAAAAGGAAGAAACATTACGCCAGACAAGTTGACAGGGACCGTCTCTACTCAATTAGCAGGAATTTGTGATAAGCATCTGAAAAATGTTGTACAAATTTTACAAATAAAACGAGTAATTGGGGTTGGGAGATACGCTCAAAAACGAATAAATGAGATTTTTAGTATTGAGGAGGCTGTAGAACTGGATGGAATCCCTCACCCAAGTCCTGCGAATCCATTTGCCAATAGAAATGGTGGAGAAGATTGGAGAAAGGTATTCAAAAATGCACTAATTCAATGATGAGCGTTGACGAATTAGTCGCAACCCAATAACACTCAAAATAGTTAGAACAACAAGATTAGTCCAATCAAAGACAAACTGCTGTTCTAGAGGAGTAGTATCAGTAGATTGCTGTCCGGGACCTCCGCCCCCTCCTCCGCATCCGTCTGGTGGAGGACCAATGCCTGGACCCCAAGTTTCACCATATCCTGCACATGGATCGCTACCATCTCCTCCATCTCCTCCATCAGAAACTTCACCATGATAACAAATTAAGAAGTAGGGAAAGCCCATTTCTCCTATTCCGTTTTCTATTGTAGAATGATAATGATATATCCCCTGGGGGAAATCAGGTGTTGGTCCGAAATGACCATTGCATACATCCAAATGTCCCAAACCAGATACATATTCGTAATCATCTATTCCATTGTATCCATTTTGACCAGATTTCAAACGATATGATGATTTCATCTCTACAATTTGTCCCGTGCCATCATCCCCATATACTCCATAAATCGGATATCCATCAAAAGCAATACCGATTACGTCTGATGCTTCACCGGTGTTTGTTGAGGAAGGGAAAGAATAGTCTTTCCAACCTTCTCCAGCCGTTTCATTAGGATGCCAATGAACACAGTTTCCATCTGCATGATAGTGATATACTCCACCTGGACCAGAATGTCCATGACAAAGACCTAACCAGATATGTTGTCTGTCTTCTTCATAAACTCCTTCATTGGATGCTACTGCATCGCCTCCAGGTCCATCTTCGGGACCAAAGATTGGTACTCCATTGATTGCAATTGCTATATCTCCTCTGTCAGCTGCACACTGATAATCCCCATTTGCCTCGGGACAATTGGCAGAATTATGCCCACCTGTAGTATCATTGGTTGGAGAACGTGGAACTACCCATGTATATGACTGAGAAGAAGTACAACATCCGGGACCAGATTCAAGATCGTGATTAGGAATTCCATTGGAACTAATTGTTACAGTATTATTTTCCAGTGTGATAGTCACTGAACAGATATGATTGTCATCACCCGAAGTATTGTAATCATCAACTCCTACTCCAGTACCATTCTGACAAAGAAATTTATCCACCCAAAACAGACCTAAATCAGACGGGTCGTAAACAGTGCCATCTACCGCATCACAATTATCTGGAAGTCCATCTCCATCAGAATCGAGACTATCGTCAAAACCAGGACATTGATCATTTTCATCATCGACTCCATCGCCATCATCATCATCATCACAACCATCTGGAATCCCATCGTTATCCCAATCTGTATTATCGTCATGTCCTTCACAAATATCTGAAATATCATCTACACCATCTCCATCTGAATCAGGTAACCTATCATCAAAAACAACATCAATAGAAATAGTATCTTCAAAAATTATCTCACTTATTCCTACTGCTTGCTGTACTCCATCAACAGTGATTGTAAGATTCTCTAAGTCATGGAATAATGGATCAAATGTTGAGTCACCTGATTCAGAAATATTCCATACTGCAAAGAAAAGGGATAGATTTACTGTTATCGGCTCATATGTTTCGATGTGTAACTTTCCGGTATCATCGTGAGTATGCAATAGATGCATTGCATTTGGGCAGACAGAAGTATCAATTCCCATATTATTTGGAATTGGAATCTCTGTGCCTCGAACTGTCAACTTTATCCAAGGATGAATATGCATAGCTAAATTAGAATGTCCACCTAAACATTGTTCAGCTAAGGGTATAGTTTCATCATTATCCAATGTTTCATTTGATTGATTAGAAGAATTGTTATTCTCGACTACAGTATTAGAAGACGAA
This sequence comes from uncultured Candidatus Poseidoniales archaeon, assembly GCA_964598735.1. Taxonomy (GTDB): domain Archaea; phylum Thermoplasmatota; class Poseidoniia; order Poseidoniales; family Thalassarchaeaceae; genus MGIIb-N2. The sequence continues at coordinate 1,199 of CAZRCY010000016.1, read as the reverse complement.
TTTCTTAAAAATTCAACTACTTGATAAAAGGTTTCATCGCTATTGTAAGGAAGATGATGGTCCGCAGAACCACTCACTAGATGTAATGAAGAAGAAAAATTACCTGCTAATTCTGCTGATCCATAAGCAAAAAAATCTTGCTCACCTTCAAAAATTAGGGCAGGTATGTCAAATGGAGCTTTTTCTTCAACTGTATCCATCAAACCATGATGCAATGTTTCCATATATCCATTAAACAACAAAACCTTGTCAAAAGAAGAGTCAGAATTTGCAAGATAAATAGGAATCATAGCGGCACCTTGGGAATAACCTAGAATGGCATAAAATGGACCATTGTTTTCTACGAAGTTATCTAGATAATTGATTGAAGAATCAGCCCAATCTCTATCTTCTGTGTAGCTATCTTTTCCACCTGGAACATCATTAATCCAAACTCCACCTTGTTCAGGAGATTGAGCAAAAATAAATTCAAATTCAGGAAGAGCATTACGTAAATCTTGCATTCCCTGTTGATTTTGGAATGAAGATGATGATTCTCCTCCACCATGCAAAGCTAAAACCTTGAGATTGGAAGTACTATTTGTCTGAGGATTTGTATTTTCTGAATCATCTGATTTATCATCAAATTCATTTTTTTCATCATCATCCAAATTCTCACCCGAATTTGAATCATTTTCTATATCATTAGAATTAGAATCTTCACTGGAAAATAAATAGACTAATCCACCTCCTGCAAAAAGACCTAACAAGAAAATGATGCCAATAATGAATGCAGTCGAATTGTTGGACATAAATTTTGATGATACTCAATAGCATATAATAAATAGAGTAAAAATGATCATGCTTTCTAAAATTATATCATTTCATATCAATCGCATCCTTCATGAGTAGACCCCCCCGTCGCTCAAGAGTGAGTAACATGTGGAACCCACCTCCAGAAGCACTGAAACCCTTACCTCTAGACCGAGATTGGTCTAAACCCGATGACAAATATGGAGATCCCAAGACCCTCTATGACATGGTGAGGAAATCTGTTGACCTTTGGGGTGCAGACACCGTTCAATGCACATATGTTCCTAGCGAAGGAATGGAAAGAGTGCCGATTACTAGAGGGCAATTCCACGATAATGTTCAGGCTCTTGCCGCTGGAATGAGAGCAGCAGGAGTGAAAGAAGATGACAGAGTACTACAAATCGTTG
>CAZRCY010000015.1:0-22172 GCA_964598735.1 uncultured Candidatus Poseidoniales archaeon | reverse complement strand
TGTCCAATGGGAATGATGAATATGGCAAGCAAACATATTATAGATTTAATATTAGACGAATTATCATGGATGCAGCGATACTTGTTCATATGAAAGAAGGCAAGACTTACGAGGATTGGGAAGAGTTGATGTTGAACGCTTACGATAATAGAAAGGAAGTAGAAGACGGGAAAATAGTATATGGCAAGGCTAATGACAACACCGCAATCATTCTGCGCTTTGACTTCGACCCCGCTGAGATGGCGAAGAGACTTGAAGACCTAGAATTCATGGAAAGGGTTGCGGAAGTAGTAGAAAGCAGGGAAATGTTCTCACTATCTCCGATGCAACGGCCATAGTGGCCTCGCGACCTATTGTCACAGAAATGGTTCAAACCCCTAGCAAAAGTGAGCCAACCTTTTGAGCCAATCTGCATATATACCCCCTAAATGAAGAATGGCGCCGAGAGAGGGATTCGAACCCACGACCTGCGGATTAACAGTCCGCCGCTCCACCAGCTAAGCTATCTCGGCAACAACCCAGCGAATACCCTACCATTCATGAAGGAATCGGGTGAAGATGAGTTTCATTCCCACTCAATTGTACCTGGAGGTTTGTGAGTAATATCGTAAACAACTCGATTTACACTTCCTTTCAGTGCATTGGTTATACGAGTAGAAATAGCAGCCAGTACCTCGTGAGGAATAGGGGCATAATGAGCAGACATGCCGTCCAAACTGTGAACTGCTCTAACTACTATCGTCTCACCATGAACTCGGACATCTCCATGTACTCCTACGCTACGAACAGGTAATAAAGCAGCGAAATATTGCCAAGGGATATCACATTTACCTTCTTTGGCGGCCGCAAGAAAGTCTTCTTCGACAATATGACAGGCTTCCCTGCAAGTTTCAACACGATCTCGGGTTAATTCCCCAAGGACACGAACAGCGAGGCCCGGGCCAGGGAAGGGTTGTCTTTCAGAAGAAGGAATATCTAGTACTCGAGCTATGGCCCTCACTTCGTCTTTGTAAAATTCCCTCAATGGTTCTACAATAATTAGATCGACATCTTCAGGAAGACCGCCTACATTATGGTGTGATTTGATTGTATCCCGAGAACCTCCTCCTGACTCAATCCAGTCTGGAGCGATTGTTCCTTGAACAAGATACTTCGCACCAATCAAAACTTGCTCTTCTTCGAAAACCCTAATGAATTGTTCACCAATTACTTTCCTTTTTTCCTCAGGGTCAATTACTCCCTCAAGATGCTTGAAGAAACGATCGCTAGCATCTACTACCTTCAGATTCAAACCATGATCATTAAGCATTTTTGATACTTCTTCTGTTTCATTCTTTCTCATAAATCCCGTATCAACATATACACAATGCAACATGGATCCAATCGCGCGGTTTGCTAAAACTGCAGCGACTGTGCTATCGATACCCCCACTACATGCTATGATTGCAGTATCATCAATCTGTGATGTAAGGGCTTCCACAGCCTCATCGATTAAAATCTGAGTGTCCATAGGACCACCTAAGCGCCGCGTTCTTTTTGGAGAGTTTGATCATCAGCAATAACTGCATTAGTTCTCATTTCTCTATATGCGACTATTGCCTCTGCTATTGATTCGTCTGCAACGCCGATAATCTGTAAAGCGAGCAATGCTGCATTATCCCCTCTGTCAACCCCGACAGTTGCGACAGGCATGCCCGGAGGCATCTGAACAATACTCAAAAGACTATCATACGGTACTTTGCTCCCTACTGGTACACCAATTACTGGTTTAGAGGTCATTGAAGCAAGAACACCAGGAAGAGCAGCAGCCACTCCCGCCATCCCGATATATACCATGCATCCATCTTCCTCAGCAACATCTACAATTCCGTGAAGATAATCGGGAGAACGATGGGCACTAGCAATACGAATTTGGTACTTTACTTTGAAATTATCAAGTATTTTTGCTGCTTTTTCTGCTACCGGCATGTCCGACTTGCTACCTAGTACGATTGTGATGTCCATACACCTGCGCAAGGCAGTCGGTTCAAAGCGTTCACCGTTTGAACTAATCATTTGAAAACAGCGAATCTAGTATCAGAGTGCCTTCCATTAGCACGATTACGGGTAAAGCGACCAAAAGTAAAGACAATGGATCAGGGGGGCTAACAAATGCAGAAAATGCAACAGTTACAAACCAGATCTCTCGGCGCCTAGAAGAAATCGATTCTCTACTAACTAATTCCCTCCTCAGAAGTGCTAGGATAACTAAGGGTGTTTGAAAAACAAGTACACTAGCTCCCGTTAACGATACAATAAAACCAGCCCATGCCTCTAATTGCCAAGTCGTGGTAAGACCTACAGATGCAGCATCGGAAGTAAGATATTCTAACAACAAAGGTATAACAAATTCAAACGAATAGAATACTCCCAATGATGATAATCCAAGCATCGAGAATAATACCACAATTGCAGTACCAACATATGGTTGAATAGAAATAGAAATATCTGATGCAGATTCCCGTAAAGAGTCAACTCTTCTTCCGCGCAGAAGTACATCGATAGAAAGAACAATCACAATTACTGTCAAAGCGAGATATCCAGCAATTCTCAAACGTAGAAGAACTACTTCGAGTGGATGTAATACAACTACCTTAGCATCATCAGGCAAAAATGAGGAGGAAAGCAACCATTGAACGCCCTCTCCTGCAAGTATGTACCCTACAGAAATGCAAACAATACCAACAAATGCGAGTAGACCTATTCTAACCCTGATTTGCTCACCTAATGCGCGTAAAATCTCAAAAGATTCCTCTTTTTGGGAGCGGATAAAGAATCGCCTCCTTATTTCAGCATTATTTATTTTCAAAATCAGAATTTCGGCATGTCTGGAAGTTGGACATCATCTTTTCTCTCCTTTGGCTTCTCAGCATTTGGTCTTCCAGTCATCTCAGGCATGTCAGGAAGTGGTTCGTGTTCTTTTTGCCCGTCTTTGGTTTTCCTTTGAGGAGATACTTCAGACTCTGGCGTCTCAATCTTCTGACCTCTTTTCTCACCTTTACGTTCTGAACTCCTGGGACTAGAGACTTCTTCGTTTTTCTTAGACTGCGTAAGAGGGTCTGCCCCCCCTATCCTTAGATTTCCAGAATCAGAATTAAGGCCGGTTGCAGTAACCTTAGGGCCTACTGGAACACCGTTGATCATCCATCTCCCAGTCTTCGGATCTAATTCTGCCGTAGCAGGAAGACTGGTTGGCCTGACTGACATCTCTCCGGTAATACTAGGGGTAGCTCTATTAGGAATAGGAGACTCTTCAACTTCTTTATCTTGGATATCAGATTCCCCGACTTCCTGTTCTGAAATATCAACTTCTTTCTCTTCAATTTCATTAATCGAAGATTTTGTTTCTTCAGTTTGATATATTCCGACTTCACGTTTTTCTACATCAAGTGTAGTAGACTCCTCTTCATCCCCTAGTAAGGATTCATTTTCTAGTGAGGTTTTAGAGGAATGTTCCTCAGGCGATTCAATTCCTAAAAGTGTTGAGGCATCAGGTATAAATTCCTCATGGATGTCTTTTTCTATCGCATCAACGTCATCCATGTCAAGATGAAATTTAGCCTCTTCTTTTGGAGCCTCTATAACAAATTCTGGGTTTGATGATTCTTCTTCAACTTCGTTTTGTAAAATTTCATTTTCTTCCGTATTCGCCATAATACCTGAAAAAGAAGATGTGACCCCTGACTCAACTATCTTGTCCATCTCACCCAGTGCAGAGTCAACTGTTTCAGAATCTACTTTCTGTGCTTCTCCCAAAACCGAAGCAATAACTTCAGCAGCAAGGGGATTAATCACTCTATCATTTGATCTACCAACAGGAGGTAATTCAGATGAAGGTTCTTCTGATTGAGTAGGTTTTTGTCTTATTGAAAATGCTACTGGAATAATGAAAACCATTACCCAAATCATGATAATTTCTTGAGTACTTATCATTGATGCTTCAGACCATGTAGGTCCACTTGCATCCAATCCAAGGAGTCGAAAGAGGGCATAAATTGGATGAATTTTCATTCCATCTTGATTAAAGAGAAAACCCGGGAGGATACCTAGCATGCTATTGAACACAAATAAGGACGATGTAATTAGTAAGACTAATCTAGACAATAAAACCTTCATACCTCTGGACTGATTATCTTGCTTAATCTTAGCAGTTGTACCTGCCTCCATCGCTTCTGCCTGTTCTGACAAACTAGCTGTTTTTGGCATTTCGAAAATGGGTCTTTTACGAAGGCCCATTCTAGCAGCAGTTAGCGAAATGGGAAGAAGAATTAATTGTACATTTTCTTGAAGTGTAATTACCCCAGGTTCAGAATATGCTGGGGCAGAAAATTGCAATTCCAATAAATTTGCAATGTAATAGTGAAGATGGAATTTCATTGGCACAACTCCTGAAATTACTGCAGGAAATAATCCTAACCACGAATTAAAAAGAAGCGAAAGAATAAGCATCACTGAAACGCCACTTGCAATGAAACCAACTCGTGGAGCAACGCGTGTCATGGTGAGGCCTCGGTACTGAGCACTAAGTAGGGTCATTTAACGATGACCGCTAAACTAACTTTAATCATCTCCTGACGATTATCGATAAAACATCACCATCTTTCAGTAAATGATCTAACCCAACTCGTTGCCAATCAAACTTGGCAGAAGGCCCTTTGACTCGAGCATAGCGAAATTTACGAACAAAATCCCGATGTAGTTTTTCGCAAACATGACGAACAGTGCTCGTATCTTTTATGATTAAAGGCTCGACCATATCTGCATCTTCACCCTGAGGTTTCAGAAATACTCTCATGAATCTCAAATGCTCAAATATGAAATCTTTCATTTCTTCTATACCTTGTCCTGTTTTTGCAGAAACAGGTAAAATTGGCCAATTATCTGGAACCATTTCTCTCGCTCGTGCCATATCTTGTTCGGATGCTAAATCTACCTTGTTGATTACTACGACAGCACTAGAATACACACAATTTCCTGCGAGTGTATCGACAATGTGATCGTGGGTGGATACACTTCGCATTGTCACCTCTGCTGAAACTATTCCATACGAACGTACAATTTCTTGTACATCTTCAAATTCTACATTTGGTTGATCACATGTTGAACGAACTACAATTCCTCCTCTACCTGTTCGATTAATGAAAACCTGAGGTTTCGATTCATTCAATCTCATTCCAGAACGGTTTAATTCCGCATCCAAGATATTGAAATGAGAATCTTGGAATGGGTCAACAACATACAATACCATATCAGAAGAACGAATTACGTTGAGTATCTCTTTACCTCTTCCTTTTCCATCTGCTGCACCTTTAATCAATCCAGGGAGATCTAAGATCTGAATCTTTGCCCCATTGTGTTCCAATAATCCTGGAATACAGGTTAGAGTTGTGAAGGCAAAAGATCCTGTCTCTGAATCGACCCCGGTTAGTTGACTAATCAAACTTGACTTACCAACACTCGGAAAACCTACAAGTGCAACAGATGCATCCCCAGATTTCTTTACCTCGAAACCGTCACTTCCACCACTAGATTTCGAATGAGCAGCAGCCTTTTCTTCTTTCGCTTTTAATGCTGCAATCTTAGCCTTTAATTTCCCAATATGAGCATTAGTAGCCTTATTCTTCTGGGTCTTGAGAATTTCTTCTTCGAGCGATGCTATCTGTTCACGAATCGTCGCCATTTCCTCTCGTCCCCCCTATCAACATACTACGCTCTCAACGACTACTCTTCAATCCCGCGTCCTAGAGCGAGGTTTCATGCCCAACTAGTCAAACGGGCCAAAGAGGATGACATGCCGGACCTGCAGATTCGATTGGTCGACGTCGACATGTGGTACAAATTAGTTAGAATGACATTCTCAGAAATGACTGACAAAATGGAAAATCAAAATCTTAGAGAGACTAGACCTTTGCTAAACCCAATTCTAGAACGTAGCTTTACTACAGATCTTGAAGGTGATTTCCTTCAGTGGACAGACAAATGGGGAAAAGAAGTTGGCAATGGAAATATTATTGAAGAATTGAAAATTGCAGTTGACCGAAAAATGTTAGCTGTGGAAGATGCATGTGAACCATTGTCCATTTTATCACAATGGTGCAGTGTAGGAGAATGGGCGGCTTGGGAAGCAAGGGTTCTCCTTTATGTTGAACCTCAACTAGATTCTGAACTAACTGACGCCGAAGAATTGTATAGGGAACAGGTCTGGAAAATGGCACTAAAAAAAATAGCATCAATTGACAAGGCGTCATATGTTGAATCGGTTATTCTTGACTGGATGGCAAGAAGAGAGGCGCTGGGAGAAACAATGGATGAAACAAAGGATCCGTTGATAATTTCAACAATGCAAGCTCATGAAAGAGCATCAAAAGAGTTACATGAAATTGCTTACCAATTGAGAAAAGATCGACGTTTGATAGCCCTAATTGGAAGAGAATGGTTAGAAGCGCAAAGGTGGGGTCTAGGTCAATGGAACATAGGTAAAATATTGTACGACGGATGGCCAGAGGATAGGATATGAAACCTGCCCTGATAGTGTTGGGGCGATTTCAACCCTTCCATAACGGACATGCTGCATTAATCAACGAAGCAATATCCTACCTTGAAAGCCAGAGATTAGATCTACCTTTACGGATTTGTATTGGTTCATCAACAATCGAACCATCTTTGAATAATCCTTGGAATGCAGAAGAACGAGAAAAAATGATCAGAGTATGGTTAGGACAATTAGATGCTGAAATTGTTCATGTTCCCGATCTCGGTGACCCACCCAATTATGTTCGTCATGCTGAAAAGTTTCACGGGCCTCCTGGAACCATTTTTACAACTGATAATGGAACTGCGGAACTGTATGGTGCAGCAGGTTGGGATACAATTACTAGTGATTTAGTCAACAGAAACGATTGGCAAGGTTGGAGAGTTAGGGCGACCATTCAGATGATGTCAACTATTTCAGATATTCAAGGAGTTAGAACTGTCCTAAGTCAAAATATTCCAGAACAGGTGGTGGATTGGTTGATAGAAAATGATGCAATCAAGCGATTAGCATTCATGGGGATGGGAGGAGAACCTGTAGGATAACTAGGAACATGCAGTCCCCATAACAGTGTTTTCAATTAATTTGTCTTTGATATCCTCAATCCTTTCACCATTAACGCCTACATCGCTAATTCCTGTTCTAGATTCAGAATGTATCCAAACAACTGCGTCTGCACCGTCACATTCGACATGGAAATAAACATCGTCAGCGAACCGCATCCAATTGGTTTTTACCACAACGTGAATTTCAATTTCTACTCCCTCATTACGATATACTTCTGTTGCTAGCGAATTCTCTGAGATCCATGAATCAATGGTGTTTGATATCGACAGAATTGAGGTATTAGAAAACCTCAACTCACTCTCACCTGTGGAGCGATGGGAATTAGGAGCAATACGAGAACACTTGTACAAAGAATCATCACAAGATGTTGGAAATTCATCAGAATCAGGCTGAGTAACTACATTCGCAATCTGAACTACTCCTATAATCGATGGATAAAGAAGGAGGAAAATAGCACCATACACAATAACTGAGCTACTACTGACTCTCATCTGATGTCACGACAACCCTTGCTACCTTTAGCACCCTGTCTCGAAGCATCCATCCGGACTCTAGTTCAGATGCAACGTGTCCAGAAGGATATTCTTCGGAAGGAGGAATTGTAGCAATTGCTTCCATTCTAGCAGGGTCGAACAATTGACCTGTGGTCTCAATTTTCTCAACACCTTCAGCAGTTAGTGAACTAATGATTTCAGAATAAAGAAGTCGTATACCTGTGGAAAGAGCGTCTTGTGCATCTTCTTCAACATGTTCTAATGCTCTCTCTATATTTTCCACTGCTCCAACTATTCGCCGAGCTAATCCTGTAGCTCCATAGCGTGCCCCCTCAGACCTAGTCTTTGCAACCTGAGACAATGCATTTTGGACCTCTGCTTGTCGATATAGCAAATCTTTCTTTGCTAGTTCCAGTTCTTGCTCTAATTCCTCAATTCTCTGCTCTAAGGTTAATGGTTGATCAGACTCTGATTCATCAGGCTCTGATTCAGAAATTGATTCTTGGTTCTCTTCCTCATCAACAGGGTCGTCCATGTTAATTCCAACCACATCCCCTTCATCAATTCCTCTATTAGTTAATCATCATCAATCCTAAAAATCAATGGGACGGTTCTCATTGAGCCACACTAAAGTCATCTCCATTCGTTCATGAGTAGGATGAACTTCGACCAGAGCCACTGGAGAATTTACTTCCTCAGCTATTTCTTCAGCTAATAGAAGAGGAACCTCAATCCGATTATTTTCCATATCATGATGCAAGAATGTTGAGGGAATCCCACATTCATCCATCAATTCTTCAATGTGACCTTCGGCGTCTTCGTTAGAGCAATATATTGCTCCAAAAAGTAGGGTACCATCATCAGTTAATGTCTCGTGAGGAGAAATTGTTGCCTCACCTCTTCTTATGAAACGTCGACGTAATTGCCCTGCGTCTTTGAACACTGCAGTACAATATTTTAGATGAAATCCATAAGATTCTCGCAATTCTCCATCTTCCGGATCAGGGATTGCAGATTCTGCGGCTCTAACTCTATTTTTGAGGCGAACAGCCAATTCTGAGGAACCTGCTGCTCCAGCAGTTATCCCATCGGAAAGATTGAATCCTCTGACTTCCATATTCTCTTGATTTCCTAGTGTAATTTCCAATTCATTGAGATTGAGGAAATCTACTCCAGTACCTCTTAAATCCTCTAACAACTGAAACATTTTCTCCTCCATATCTGGAGGACATGGGACTTCTACTCCAGTAAAAATTCCTGCATCAGATGATGCACGTATCACCCCGAGATATGGTTTGAGTTTGAAATCAAGTAGATGGAATCGGATCTCATCTAGTCCTGCTTCCTTCAATCGAACGGCCCATTCGGATCGAAATGCAATCGAAGTATACATATGCATGTGAAATTCCGGGCCAAATTCATTCCTAAGACTTCGAATTCCCTCAAGTGTATGTTCAAAATCCATGATAGGATCACCTCCAGTTATTCCAGCTCCTGTGGCTCTCATTGCTTTAGCCTCCTCGATGACTTCTTCGAAATTTGAACATCTTCTTTCATTTGCATACATGAAAGGACTTTCTCGACGCGTATCTGAAAGAGGACAATAATCGCATGCCCAATGACATTTCCCAGTGATAAATAGAACTAATTTACTTCCCTGCATGCACTGGATACAGCCTTCTGCTTCACCTACTTCAGGAAGTTCATGGAGCTCCGGAACGTTAGGGAGACGAATGGTCATTGTCATGTCATCACCTGATTGAGCCTCTGTGGTCACTCGCTTGAATGCGACGCTTGTTGAAGTAGCCATTCATGGAATTGTGAATCATTTGTCAATTCAGGATGGAATGTAAGAGCCATGCGAGAATTATGCTTTATTCCAACTACTTCATTCCCGTGAAAAACTATTGAATCACAAAGAATAGATGATTGATTAAATCGTGGTGCTCTGATGAAAACTCCTGGAAACTGGCTATTGAACAAACTGACGTGAATTACGTCCTGAAAAGAATCCGTTTGACGACCGTAGGCATTACGATCAATAGATGCAGGGAATAATGGATCACCCCCGTCATCTGGATCACATAGTAGTATAGCTCCCGCACAAGTCCCCAAAACAGGAGAATTGAATTCCCTGAGATGAGAAAAAAGTGCAGGAAGCAATCCACTTCCTCCAGATTCACTGTCACCTCCTGTTTTCCTCATGGTTGTTGATTCACCTCCTGGTAATATGAACACATCACAATGATATTTTTCAAATTGTGATTCTGTCCTTAATTCATGAATTACAATCTCAATACCACTTTTCTCAGAGGCGTGTTGAAGTGATTGAATGTGAGCATGGCGAGCACCTTGTAACATGCAAAGCCCAACCCGAACCACCATGAGCCTGCGAAGGGGATGACTTTTTCAGATTCTCGTACGAATCAATGGAATTGTAACAGTTAATGCGACTTCTTGATGAACCTCTCCTACCACAGGGGTAATATGGCAACTGAATGGAATGGTCCGTGCTGGTTCATACCCGGGCCGACATGGCTAACACCTGCTGTACTAGAAGGGCTTTCGCAATCTACAATGACACATCGAAGTCCAGAATTCAAAGTCGTAATGGCAGAATTACATGGAAGATTGAGGCACTCATTCGCTCTTTCCCCAACGTCAACAGAAAAAGGACAACAATCACATGAAGGAGAAGATGGATACTCAGTTGTAGTTGTTTCAGGATCAGGAACTGCTGCAATGGAAATGGTTATTGCAAATCGTTTTGGCTTTGAAGACAAAGTGTTGGTACCAACAAACGGAAAATTTGGGGAGAGAGTTGCACAAATTTGCAAGAATTTTACTCAAGTCACTCATCTAAGGGGGGAATGGGGACGAGAACTTGATCTTGATGTAGTAGATACAATGCTTTCATCAAAACAATTCAATGCAATTGCAATCTGCCATAATGAGACTTCAGCAGGTATTACCCAAGATGCCGAACAAATAGGAAAAATTGCAAAAAAATACGGAGTATCATATATTCTAGATGGAATTACATCCGTAGGAGGACTACCTGTACATCCTGATTCATGGAACGCGGAAGCAGTGGTTGTAGGTGGACAAAAATGTACTGCAGGCCCTTCGGGAATTTCAGCGGTTGCAATATCTGAATCTTATGTGCAAAAAATGATTGAAAATAGGGACAAAAACGAAACTCTCCCTATCTATTATCTTGACCTTGTTCAAGCATTAAAAAAAGCTGCTGATGACCAAACTCCTTGGACTCCTGCAATCAACCTATGTACGGGATGGGTAGCAGCATTAAGAGAGCAAGATGAAGAAGGAATTGAGAATAGATGGGGAAGATGTGAAATGTTGGCAAGAGGTGTTAGAAGCTTATTTACAGAGATTGGGTTTGAATTATTTGCTGATGAAAATCAGCGATCGAATACAGTAACTGCAATCCTATATCCTGAACCTGAATGGGGAGAAAAATGGAGAAGATGGATGGCAATTGAGAAAAATACCCATATTATCGGCGGACAAGATCATGTCAAAGGTAGAATCTTCAGAGTTGGCTCAATGGGAGTTACTTCAAGAGAAGAAATGATTGAAGGTTGTAAAAGAATGATTGATGGATTCAATCATTTTGGCATGGAAATTCCGGAAATAGATGTTGAAAATCATTTTAGGTGATTAGATGGATGAAAAGCATCTAGCAGAATTTGCACTCAAACACTTAGATTACACACTTCTTGATCCCGAAGCAGACGAAAAAGAAATTACCGAATTTTTAGAAAAAGCAGCAAGATGGAAACCTGCTGCTGTCTGTGTTTTACCATCAGAAGTTTTTCGTGCCAAACAAATACTAGATTCGCAAATCATCGTAGCATCTGCTGCAGGCTGCTTCCCAAATCCTAATGGGGACATCAATCTAAGAATTGAGGACATTAAGGCCGCAGTGGAAGGAGGAGCAGATGAAATAGATATTGTGATGGACTTTGAAGCAATGATGGATCTTCGCCCAGGTGATGCAAGAGCGACATTACAACAATTGATTGATGAATGTAAGGGATTGACAGTGAAAGTAATTCTAGAAACAAGTTGTTTAGATTTAGAAGAAATAGAAAATGCTGCAAAAATAGCAATAGATTGTGGAGCTGACTTTATCAAATCTAGTACAGGAAGAAGAGGAGGATGCACCCCATTAGTTGCAGAAATTTTAGCAGAAATAGCTCAAGAACATGGTGAAGTAGGAGTAAAGATTTCAGGAGGAATTAGGACTTTGGAAGACCTTCAGAGCCATTTAGACTCAATGGAAAACACCATTCAAGTTACTTCTCTAGGGCCCAACCGATTTAGAATAGGCGCATCTAGTCTTCTCAACTCAATACAGAAAATCCTTGAGAATTAGAACATTATTTGCTGAACATTAATCGGTTGATTTGAAAGACGAAAACTTCTACCAACACCTATGGCGGACAAGGCTCGAGACTTTGTTGAGGATGACCTGCCTACAAATTCTATTTTAGATACTGTAATGATCAAAACCGGGATGGACTTCAGAACATTTGCTCACAAAGAGACATATGTAGCTTTAGGGATTAGTATCATCTTATTTTCAATGATTGCCTATGCAGGACTTTCTGTTTTTGGCATCTCATCCACAATGTTTTCTCAAAGTGGGGAATCAATCCCTATTGATGAATTAGAATTTCAGACACTAAATCGTACTGGAATAGAAGAAAATATCACTAATGAAACTGGATGGTTTCGACTCAGTGAACATCAAGGTAAAGTCATAATATTAGACATGATGGCCCACGATTGCGCTAACTGTCACGGAGTTCAGGCAAGAATAGAAGATAAGATGGACCAATGGCATGAATTGAGTCAAGAACGTGAACTAATAATAATCGGATATGGTTCATACTACAGCGAATCTCTGGAATACCTCAATCAATCAGAAGGAGAGTATACAGTTCCACTTTATCCAACCGGACTAGGAAGTACTACAGCAGCAATAGTAAATGGCACAGAAAGAGCGGACCCAAATCGATTATTCACTCCCGGTGGTACCGGAGTAATCCCTGTTGTAATGGTTATAGACACAGAGGGTTATATTATTGCAAGTGAATCATCCTCAACTCCTGCTCAAGGGTGGGGTTCATTCGACGAGGCAATTGAAACAGCCATGAAAGGAAGTATTTCTGAAATGGAACAACTCCGAACATATGGAGTTCAAGAAATTGACCAATCAATGATAGGTGTCATCTTTCTCGGGGGAATGCTATCTATTCTTGTATATTTTTCTCCTTGTGCATTTCCAGTTCTTCCGGGATTCATATCATACTACCTTACCCTCGGAGCAAGAGAAGATGAACTCATTCAATCTGGGAGAATAAAGGGAGGAATGCCGGGACCAGTGGTAATAGGTGGACTTTCTGGTCTAGGCATGTGGACATTTTTTGCTTTCATTGGGGCAATTGCTTGGATTATGGGAAAAAGTTTTGCAACATCTGGAATAATCCATGATATCGCGATTTTCATTGCAGCACTACTACTGATTCTTGGTTTCTTCATGTTAACTGGAGGGACGAGTCATCTAATGTCATGGGTACAACGCTTAGTAGATCGATTCTCAACTACAGAAATGGATGAGACATTTACTCCAAGAAGGAATATGTATCTCTACGGAATTGGATATGCAGCCGCTAGCATAGATTGCACAGCAGCAGCAGTATTACCTTTCATTGGATATCTAGCAACAATAGGAGGAAATGCAGTTTTATTCGGACTCGGATCACTAATGGTAGGACTACTAATTCTAATGGTTATTGTGGTTTCCATGGTAGGATATGGAAGACAACAAGCAATAGGTTTCCTCAGACGTTCTACTGGGATGATTAAGTTAATTGGCGCCTGGATGATGATGATGGCTGGTGCAGGACTTCTCCTCTATCTCACAAACTCAGATCTAATTGCAACTCTTTACTAAATCGATTAGAAGCAATCAAGACCCGTCTGACTAGGGAAGCCTCATGGATGCTCCAATTCGGACCGCTCTGTATCCTGCCCATGTACGTTGGAACGGGAATATGGTTGATTTCCACGGATTTGAATTACCTATTTGGTATTCTTCTATGCTTGAAGAACATCATGCTACTAGAACTACTGCTGGTCTCTTTGATGTATCACACATGGGATCTTTCAGATTCAAAGGAAATGGGGTTCAAGAGTGGTTCGATTCTATTGGGACACAACTTGCGACTAAATTCTCTCCAGGTAGATGTGCATACACACATTTTCTTGACATGGAAGGCGAGATTATTGACGATATGATTTTTGCCATTGTTTCTGAAACGGAGATTTTGGGGGTCCCAAATGCATCAATGATTCCCGTGATGTGGAAGTGGATGAACGAAAATCTACCGTCGGATGGAAGTATTATCATTGAAGATTTATCCCCAAATACTAGCATTTTGGCACTTCAGGGACCTTCCTCTACTGAGATATGTGAAGCCGTATTGGGTTCGGATAATGTAGTGGGTCACTTTAGATGGCAAGAAATTAAGGAAAATAAACTAGGAATTGAAGGGTGGATACAAGGTACAGGATATACTGGTGAAAGAGGATTTGAGATTTTTATCCCCAACAATCAAGCTGAATCCCTATGGGAAGGGCTTCTTTCCACTCAAAATGATACTGGAATTGTACCCGTTGGACTAGGTGCTCGAGATACTCTAAGAATGGAGAAGGGATACTTATTATCAGGGCAAGATTTCTGTTGGAAAGGGTTAGGAGAAGACACCCCTGATTTCTTTCCTACTGGATTTTTAAACAGGGGAACTATCGAAACTAATGTACCATTTGGCTTAGATTTAGAACATGAATTTCTAGGAAAACAAAAGATGGTCGCTAGAGGGGATTGCTCAACAAGGTGGAGGGGGATGAGAGTCTTAGACAAGGGACCATTCCCAAGAACCGGATCCCCAGTTTACAAGAACGATGAACAAATGACTCCTGTTGGATGGATAACCAGCGGAGGGCCCAGTCCTAGTTTAGGTAGAGTAGGAATAGGGATAGGGTATCTGGATGATGTACAAGAAGGTGAGACTGTAATTATCGCCCCGAACCCTAAGAGACGACTCAAGGCAGAAGTAGTTAGAATGCCATTCTTGTGATTTGCATCCCTGCACGAGATTAAATTCCACCACGTTCTCCGAACACTATGAGTAACCCATGGGAATCACAGGTTGACGCTATGGCAGACACCATCGAACAGATGGTTAGGTCGGGAAAGGGAGAAGTTTCAGATTTTAGAAATACTGCTAACGATACCATATCCAAAGTAGGTGGTGCATTACCTGAAAATATTCGACAGGGATTACATAATCGTCTAAATTCTAGATTAGATATGTTAGAAAACGAAATTAATGCTAAGATTGATCAAGCGGCAACTATCGTTGCCGAAGAATCAAAAGAAGCCCTTGACGGAGCAATGATGCAATTTATTCAAACCATGAAATCACTTCCTGCTGATGAACTAACCCAACTTTTCTCATTTATTGACAAGGATAGAGATGGAAGTATCAATCAGGAAGAATTTGGGGACTTTGTAGCAACTACACTACCTCCAGGTACTGTTATTCCTCCTGCTGCCATTGCTCTTGGTTTCCAAGTCTTGGATACTGATAGGACTGGATCATTATCTATCTCAGATATCATAGGCACACAAGGAGATATTATTACAACTGCAGCAAAAATTGTCTCAGAAGAAATCAAAGAAGAACCAACACAACAGAATCAAATTTCTACACATGAGGAAATAAAAGTTGAAGATGAAATTATTCAAGAAGATATTGTTCAGCAAGAAATCGTTGAAGAAAAACCCTCTCTTGAAAATGAAATCATCGGAACCCTAGATAGTGAATCAATTTCTTCAAAACTTTCAGAAGCAAGATTTTCATCCGAAAAAAATAGAATAATCGATGCGATGAAAGGGAATCAGGTTGAATTTGACGTATCAATCGATCGTGTCCGTTCAGAAGGTACATCGAATAAGCCTATGGAAGTAGAAGTGTCTGCATCAGATGGCTCTAATTACATCATTTCGATAGACCCCTCAAAAATCAGTTCAGTTCAAAGTTTGATAGAGAAAAAAACAGGCACAGTACGAATTGTCGGTTCAGTTCTTGGATTTAATATGGCTAGAAATTGTGTGACAATTGACATTTCGCAAATTGAATGATACACCTAGATGGGATGGGTCTATCTATCCACACCTTTTCGTGGTAAATATGGGTAGGCAACATATCGCATTAGTACTTGTATTTCTGCTACTTGGTATGCCTTTCTCAAACTCTTTCAATACAGAAAATACACATGTGATTTCCTTAGAAGAAGAAACACCTTTCTTTTCCTCAGGCAACACTACTGATTGGACAGTATTGATGACTCGAAATTCTGCAGCTGCTGGTGGTCCAAATAATGAAAATTGGGTAAAAATAACCGATGTCATCGTAGATAATAACGACGATATTTACGCCGTCGGTGCATTCTACAATAACGTAACAATAGGTTCTAGTAACTGGGTCGAAGAACGGTCTACAGGGTTTATTGCTAAATTTGATGCCCGAGGAAACTCACTCTGGGAATTGAAAATTGAAGCACCTCAAGGTAGCCCTAATCCAACATCCGAAATCAGAACTATCGATGTTGATAATGCAGGAAGAATATACGTCGGAGGATGGATGTGTGGATCATCTACATTCACTATGACCAGCGGATGCGGTTGGTGGCAGAATTGGGGTGGATTTGTTGCTAAAGTTTCTCCAATGGGGACATTCGAGTGGGGTGTTTCCGTAGATGGAGCCAATGGTTATGATGCTGTAAATGATGTTGCCATTAGAACAGATGGACACGTTTGGGCTGTTGGTTTCTTCAGAGATTCCGCATTCTTTGAAGGAGATTCATACAATACTTCTGGAGAATATGACGGTTTTGTAGGACTAATTAATACCACTTCTTCTGATTTCGAATGGGTAAGAACAATTGGTAGTCAAAGTCACACTGAATTTGATAATGCGACCGCAGTTACCGTTGATTCAGATGATAATGCTCTCGTAGTGGGTTCATACTCAGACAATGCAGGAGGGACTTTTGGAGCCACTCAAATTATGCCAGTAGGTCGACCAACTGCAACATATGTTCTAAATTTATCATCTACAAATACAGTAAATTGGGTAGCCAGTGGAGCTGGAAGTCAGAGTAATGAACCATCCTTTGGAATGGATATTTTAGTTGCCGATGATGGGAAATATTACGTCACAGGAGGCATGTCAGGTTTGGCCACTTTTGATAGTTTGAGTACTGGATCTCCTTTACAAATTGTAGGGAATGGAACGAGTGTTCACACCTACATCGCTAAAATTGAAACTAATGGGGACTGGAATTATGTTCGTCGTTCTGATAGCCCAAATGGGTTTAATTCTCCTTCACATCAAACTCCTCAGAATATGAGAATGGGGCAAAATGGCATGATCATCATTACTGGCCAATATGATGCGCCATATGGTCATCCTCTTTCCACAACATCATTTGGAAATATCGAATTAATTGACGGATTTATGGGAGGGTATCTTGCCGGCTTCAATACGCAATCTGCATCGTGGGCATGGGCCACTGACTTTGGCAGCAGTGGAGATAATGATGTTGGAACAGGTATTGGAATTTTGTCGGATGGTAGAATTGTAACTTCAATTCATGCTTGCTCCAAGGGACCTTGTTATGCTACCGTAGATGGAGTACAGTATAACATTCCGTCATACGAAGGAGGCAGCTCAATTCTATGGACATCATACCCTGATTCAGATAGCGATAATGTTCCTGACAAAGATGATAATTGTGACCTCACATCTAATCCAACTCAATCAAATATCGATCAAGATGACGATGGTGATGCATGTGATGACGATTTAGATGGAGATGGAATAGAAAATTTCTATGATTCTTGTGATGGTCCTTCCACAAATTGGGACAGTTCAGTATGGACGAATGATCGTGATCAAGATGGATGTAAAGACTCTGATGAAGATAAAGACGATGATGGTGATGGAATCGATGATTTATTTGATGATTGTAATACCGAAAATACGGTCCACAATTGGAGTTCAACCCCAGTTTCAGATTATGACTCAGATGGATGTAAGGATTCCGAGGAAGATGATGACGATGATTCTGATGGGATACTAGACTTATCTGATTCTTGCCCAAGCAATCCTTCTTGGAAGAATTGGACCAGCAATCAATCAAGTGACCATGATGGTGATGGATGTAAAGACGCGGGAGAAGATTTAGATGATGATAACGATCAACGCACTGATGATGTTGATGATTGCCCAACTGGAGAAGTGGGATGGACTTCTGAGATTTCTTTCGATTACGATCAAGATGGTTGTAAAGACTCCACAGAAGACCTTGATGATGATGGGGATTCTATCCCGGACTTTGTTGACCTGTGTAACCCCCCAGGTGCAACGGGATGGACTAGTTTAGATCCGACAGATAATGATGGAGATGGTTGCAGAGATTCGGATGAAGATTTCGACGATGATAACGACGGAATTGATGACTTGAATGATGCTTGTCCTGACGGAGTCAGTGGTTGGACTAGCAATTCTGTTACTGATAATGATGGAGATGGATGCAAAGACCTTGGGGGAGAAAATGGAGGTTTTGGAGAGGATACAGATGACGATGGAGATCAGATTTTAGATTCTGCACCCGATATGTGTCCACAAGGAGTCACAGATTGGATTTCTACGTTTGCTACAGATTTTGATAGAGACGGATGTAAAGATGAGGGGGAAGATTCGGATGATGATGGTGATGGCTTCTACGAAGACAATGGAGAAGATCAGTGTCCGAATACTCCAGTCGGAGAGTTTGTCGACATCAATGGATGTTCATCTGGACAGGCTGACAGTGATGGGGATCTGATTCTAGATGCAAATGATCAATGTCCGAATGAAGATGCAAGAAACTTTGATGCAAATCTTGACGGTTGTATTGACGATACAGACGGAGATGGAATAAATGATGCTAACGATGAGTGTCCAACCGTTACAGCAGACGAAACTGGTATTTCCTCTCAGAAAGGAGATGGTTGTACAATAACTGAACGAGATGATGATGGAGACGGAGTTTCAGGGGACATGGATACTATTTCTGGAAATGATATATGCCCATTGACTGTTTTAGGAGCAAAAATCAATGAATTCGGATGTTCTCAAGAACAAATTTGGGATTTGATTGACTCTGATGAAGATGGTGTGAGTGACTTAGTAGAATTCGAATGGTACGAAGAATCAGGATTGAATTGTACAAATACAATCGATAATGAAAGATCGATAGTTGATGAAAATGGTTGTGGATTCAGTCAATTAGATGCGGATGGTGATTCAGTACCTAACGGAATTGATATTTGTCCTGGAACTCTTCCACTTTCTACAGTCTTTGAAGATGGATGTTCTGTAAGTCAGAGAGAGCAAACAAGTTCGAGTTCTTCTGGCCCTCCAGCTTTTGTCATAGCCTCAATTATTGTTGTGATTGTAATATTGATTGGAGCAGGAGTGGCAGTATTTGCTCAAAAATCAAAGAAACCAAAAAAGAAGAGTAAGAAACGAACTAAGCCAATGTCTAATCAATCTGTAGCACCCCCAACAGGAGAATATTCACAACACGCTGCAGAAGCTCTAGCACCTGAACCAACTCCTATACCTGATTTGAGTGGAAATACCGTCGATGAGGATGGAATTGAATGGGCTAAAGATGCGTCAGGAAACTGGTATTGGCGAGAAGAAAACGGCCAATTTGAGCTATATGAATCCTAATTCAAATCTGCCCATAGTACGCGAGGTTTGAATAGCGGCCAATGTTACCTACGCCCATGCTTCGCATGCAGCGCATGGCAGTACTATTGTTGACCGCTATTCTAGTAGGCATGGTAATTCATCCGATTCATGAAATTGACTCTCCCCTTTCTGAAAAGATTGATTCTTCTGATTCGTCTCCAAAAGCAGGAAGTACTGATTGGACTGCAGTAGCAGGATATGATACAGTGACAACACCTTCAATCCAAGTTGAAGCGGGTTTAGTATCACCGACTGATGTAGCCGTTGATAGTTTAGGGTCGATATATACGGGAGGATTTGCGATTTATGATGTGAAGTTCGGTGGGCAACAGTATTCTTCGACTGATCAGCTGGCCTTTGTAGCCAAGACATCACCATCAGGCAATTGGGAAAAACTCTGGAGTCCTACTGTATTTGCGGGAGGGGGGAGCGCTACTGTTAGTGCGTTAACAACATCAGGTACTGATGTATTTGCATGTGGATGGTTTGTAGGGAATGTTACTATAGCCGGACAAAATCTTCAGTCATATACTCCATCAGGGAGTGTAGAAAGTTCGCAAGATATTTGGGTAGCTAAATTCGACCAGAATTTGAACGCCCAATGGGCATCTCATGCAGGTACCGTACAAGATGATGATGCTTGTGAAGATATTTTGGTTTCACCAACTAAGGCTGATGGAAGTAAAGATGTATACATCATTGGAGAAACAAACGCTACTTCTTCTTCATATTTCGGAACTTCAATCACCAAAAATGGAATTGGAGGGACATCCACCGATATTGTTGTGGCTAAATTAAATTCAGCGAATGGAAATTGGATTGACGCAAATGTGGTTGGAAGTACTGGCCAGGATCTTGGGTATTCAATTTATTGGAGAGGTGGTGGAATGGTAGCCGTGGGAATTTTCAGCGGAACAATTACATTTGGATCTCAACAAATGCAGGCAATAGGTTCATTCGATCTTTGGATGGCTGATATCACCACTGGACTTGGTTTTGTCAATGCTAGCCAAGCAGGTGGAACAGCAGGTATTGCTCAACCATTTGCAGTAGTTCATCAAAATGGAGTTGATTATGTAGCAGGAACTGTGCAAGGGACTGTAAATTTTGATACTAATCAAGTCATGTCATCCAGTAACGGACAAGATACAACTACATTTGTCGCATCCAGAAGCGGAGTCAATAATCAATGGGATTGGATAACAACCGCGAGCGGATATCATCAAGTAAGAGACCTAGATATCAATCCCTCAGGAGTTCTATTAGTTTCAGGATCCTTCGCAACAGTATCTTGGACAGGAACAGGCGGTTCACTTGCACAGAGTGGAAGTGCAACATTTGGAACTGTAACTTTACCATCCACATACTTCGACCCATTTTATGCTACTATGGACTCCTCTGGAAATTGGATTTCAGCTGATGGAGGAGCGGGGGATTTCAATGACAATGGAATCGGAGGCATGTGGGCTCCTACTGGAGAAATTATCGGTGTTGGTACCTTTGGTTCTGGAGGCGCAACAAACATTGGATCGACATACACGATTACTCTAGGCAGCGGTACAGCCATAGGCAATGGTAATGCATTTACGGATCAAAATTATCAGATTTATCAGAACATCGGATACTATATTTGGTCTTTGAAAGCAGATTCAGATTCAGACGGTACACCAGATGTTGACGATAACTGTCCAAATCAATTCAATCCTTCACAATCAGATATTGATTCAGATGGTCTTGGAGATGAATGCGATCCTGATGCCGATCAAGATGGCTTACTAAATGAGGAAGATAATTGTCCAAATGGACCAGAGGTGAATTGGGATCCCACTGATAATTCAATTAACAGAGATCAGGACGGGTGTAAAGATTCCACTGAAGATACCGATGATGATGCTGATGGCATAGATGATTTTTCAGATCTGTGTGACGATATTGGAGATAAAATGGGATGGACATCAAACAGTGTCAGAGATCATGATTCTGATGGATGCCATGATGCAGAAGAAGATGATGATGACGATAATGATGCGATTCCAGATAACGTTGATGATTGTCCAAGAGGTTGGTTCAACTGGTCGGCTTCTACGACTACAGATCACGACACAGATGGTTGTGCTGATAACGGTGAAGATGATGACGACGATAATGATGGAATGAATGATTATGATTTTGATGATTTACCATTAGATCAATGTCCAAAGGGAGACTTAGGTTGGACTTCTAACCCCACTACCGATCGAGATGGAGATGGTTGTCGTGACGAGGGTGAAGATACAGATGATGATGGAGACACAATTCTCGATGTGGATGACAATTGTACTCCAGATGGTGATTTGGATTGGACCAGTGCTCTTCCAAACGATTATGATGGCGACGGATGTCGTGATGCAACTGAAGATAATGATGATGATAATGATGGAGTATTAGATTCAGCAGATGCTTGTCCAACCGGAATGACTGATTGGATCTCTTCACCTTTACTCGACGTAGATGGTGATGGATGTATGGATTCTGATGAAGATAATGATAATGATAATGATGGAGTTCTCAATGATGTCGACTTGTGTGCAGGTGGAGAAACCGGATGGTTTGCTTCAAACGATTTAGATGCTGATGGGGACGGATGTAAAGATTCCACAG
>CAZRCY010000014.1:5595-22304 GCA_964598735.1 uncultured Candidatus Poseidoniales archaeon | reverse complement strand
ATGTCATCCTGTTTCTTCTCATGTTACTGATTTCACCATGGTCAACAATTTATTCTGAGGATTCAGTATATCATCCGATAAATTCACCCGATTATTCTGATTTTGTAAATGATGAAACAATAGCAGTTCCTATGGGATTCCATCATTCTACCTATGTCAATTATAGTGATGTAGCAATTGTAATTAATAATCGCAGTACTGATAGTGTGTTAATAGGGAATGCATTTGCATCTGCTAGAGGCATTCCTCCTGAACGGATTTTCCTTTTAACTAATGAAAGTACACCTACCAGTGAAACAATTAATTCAGATCAGTTTGATACTTATTTTGCAGACCCTATTCGATTAATGATTCAGCAAAGAGGTCTTTTTGGTGATCTGAACTATTTGGTTACTACTAAAGGAATCCCGTTACGAATAAATGGGGGTACCAACGTACGCGCCTCATTCGATTCGGAATTAGCCCTCATAGATTCTGGACAATTTGGAGGCTTAATTCATGGATCTTATTGGGGTGAACATGAATATGGACCTTGGTCAAACGATAATGGAGATGAGTATGCTAAGTTTTCTTCAGAACCTGTACCAGAATTTCGTCGTTCTGAACAAGGTTTCTACATAGTAACACGTCTAACGGGTTATGATGTTGATACTGCGATTTCTCTCATAGATAAAGCGAACAATAGTTTTGGCTCTCATGGACAAACAGTCTTGGATTTAGCAACGAATAGAAACGGTTCAGGGTATAGGTTCTGGAACGATGCTCTATATTCAGCGCATAGCCATTTAAATCAGACTTTAGGAATGCCAGTTTTATTTAATCAGAATTCTACCTTTGTTACTGGAGAAAATAATGTGATGATGTACGCATCATGGGGTAGTAATGATGATTCCTGGAACAACCAACAACTTTCAGACAATGGCTTTGATACGCCTGATGGTTCATCTTCATCTGGAGTTCGATCATGGTCATCATCTACCTCCACTTTCTCAGTTGGAGAAACATTGGAGTGGGATTATGATTCAGATAATTCTGCAGCTAGATTGAGTGTAAATTCAGCACAATGTTCTGCTACAAATGGAGAGAATACAAATGGATTACTTGCTGAATATTTTGATAATCAAGGAATAAGTTACAACTCTTCTTTTATGCCTGATTTGAGTGGAAGGGTGCCAAATCATGTTCGCTCTGAATTAGATATCAATTATGCCTCATCAAACTCTTTTTGGCCAGGATTAGATTCTAGGTTTTCAGATTATTTTTCTGTTAGGCATTCAGGAGTTTTGACAATTCCAGAAGCAGGGAATTGGACCTTTTACTCTAACGCAGATGATGGAGTATTGGTTTGGATAAATGATGAATTGATCGTGAATAATTCAGGAATACATGGTATGAGAGAAGTTAGTGGATCGGTGGAATTAGAACAGGGCGAGCATATTTTCAGATCAGAATTTTTTGAACATGGAGGAGGAGCTGGCCACATTGTTTCATGGGAGGGCCCTAATCAAAGTAAACAGGTAATCCCATCTACATCATTTACTAGAGCGTTGAGTTCTCCAGTTAGGAGTGATGTTTTGGTCCACCATTGGGACTTTGAAGCAGGTAATGGGACAACAGTTGAGGATTTGATAAGTGAAGATAATCTTACTATGACGGGAAATCCTACCTGGCAATCATGTTTACTTGGAAATTGTATTTTTCTAGACGGAATTGATGATATTTTAGAAGCAGATGTTGACGACCGTCTTGGTGATTTTACCATATCTCTCTGGGCAAAGGCAAATCATACCGGTCAGAGTAGATATTCATCTGTAATTGCGGTAAATGATGTAGGTGGCGATTCTGATTCATTCCAAATAATGACAAGTGGTTCTACACCTGGGGTTTGGCAACTTTATCACAATCGAACTTATGATTTTGGGACAGTTAGTGCGTCTGAATGGGTTCACTTCGTAGTTGCAAAAGATGGAGATAAGTTGATGCAATATATGGACGGAATTTTAGTAGGAAATATAACAATCCCTAACGGCAGTATTGATGAAATTGATTTATACAAATTCGGAGTAAACCGAGCAGGAAATACTCATTGGTCAGGTTTAATCGATGAAGTACAGGTTTGGACACAAGCTCTTAATTCGTCAGAAATCACTTTGGTAAATGGAGAAGTTGCTTTGGATTGCCCATATTTCTCCGCTAGTGGGCAAGGACCTAGTTCTATTTCACAAGAATATGAATTTGGCGTGGAGAACATGGGGCATGCATGGACATTATCTTCCACAGCTCAATTGATTGGAGAAGTTAATGCTGATTGGACAATGAAGGTCGAAGGATTTGATTCTAACAACAATCTTCTATCTACTAATTTTTCAAATCAAAAAACAATCACTACATCATGGAGTAACAGTGAATTTCGGTTTCGTCCACATCAAAATGTAACAAAATTGAATATTTCTTTAGAAATTGAAATTCAGAACGTATCTAGGCAAGGAGCAATTTACCTTGACGATGCCGAACTAATGATTTTACAACCACATATGCAATGGGTAGATGGATCTATTGCAGAAACTGCAGTATCAACAGGAGGGAGATCATTCACATTGGGTACAGGTTATGGACAGAGTTTAGTGGCGGATCTTTTAGAAGATGGAGTTTCGGGAGTCAAAGGATATGTGTATGAACCATATCTTACTGCTGTTTCATATCCTGATTTATTGACATCATTTTATGCTTCAGGATACAATTTAGGAGAATCATATACTGCATCTAATGGATATTTATCATGGATGGGGGTGATGGTAGGAGATCCGAAGATGTCCCCCTTTTCCAGTCGTCTCCATGATATTGAAATTCGCAATGTATCAGTATCCTCTAGACCATCTACTGGAACTTCGTTTGATGTTCAAGTAGATTTAGCTAATATCGGACCATCTCCTGCTAATGGATGGATTGAAGTTAGAGAAAGGGTAGGAAACAGGGTCTTGTCAAATATCAGTATTTCATTACCTAGCGGAGATCAGTCAGGTTCAGTAAGAGAAATAAATATTCCAACAATTACCGAATCTACAGGTTTTGTTGAATTGCAAGTGAGGTATGTTGCGGATGATGGGCCGAATCAGAATTCCAGTACATTTGTTCAAGGGTATATTCTAAGTGAACGAGTAATCAGTAACAATATAGCATCTATTATTGTGGAGGTCAATGCTCCTCCAAGCATTGATCTCATTGATTGTTCGTCATCGATTGCTCCGAGAGGAAGTACAGTTTCTTGTTGGATTGATGTTAGTGATGAATTTGGGGTAGAATCTGCATTTTTCAGAATTAAAGGCATTAATGAGTCCGTGCTTTTCGAAGGCAATGCAACTTCAGGTAATGGAATACGGTGGACAATTTTCTTTGATATACCCGGAGATGCATCACTGGGTCTTCATGATCTATTTGTTATGATTACAGATATTGACGGACTTATTGATGTCTCTAATGTATCTGAGATTCTTGTGGTAGTTGATTCTCCATCGATCTGGTATGGTATTCACATTCAAAATGCCGATGATCCATCATGGGCAGGAGATAGTATTCTTCCATCGGGGACGCCCTTTGGAATGTATAGGGGTGTGCCTACAACTGTCAGAGCATGTGTAGAAGACGTTGACCATAATCCAACTTATGAACAACCTATTTTCTTGTTTGAACGAGGAGAAATATCTTCATTCAAAATACTTCCTCAAGATAATTCATCCCGATATCAATGTTACTCGGCTACTCTAGAACTTGCCTTAGATGACCCCATGTCTCCATTTTTAGCACGGTTATCTGATTCAGATGGTAATATCATTACTACTCGTTCAGTAATGGTTGAAAATATCCTTCCTTCTATACAAGCCTCATTCCAACGAGAAGATATCGAATCGATGATTGGTTTTGGAGTTGGTAACGAATCTATATTGGTATCAGTAAATGATCCAGATTCTCCTTTTTCTCAAATCGTTGGCCAAATAGAATATACATGGCCAGAACAGGCTCCCATTACTGCACCATTCTCAACTTTTGGGAATGGAACAACAGAACGGATACCATTACTCCTACCCAGTTCTGGCTTATCTTCTGGTAATCTTGAAATTCGAATTACTGCGATTGATTCAGACTCAGGGCTTTCAGAAATTAATTTCCAAGTACCAATTGAAACTAGGCCACCATCTGTCAATGAAGCGGTTTTATGTTTGAATGGAGAAGTTGTAATGATAGAAAATGGTACCGAACTTGTTAGAGGAGAATCGATGTATCTAGTAGTACCCATAGATGAACATCGACCAATATTACAGGTACGGCCATCTTTACGTCAATCTGGTTGGAGCGAATCTCTATTACAATCTCAATCAATTCCTGATGGCTGCCCATCCTCACCATACATGTATTCAATCGATCTTCCTAATGATCTAATCGAAGGAAATGCAAGTATAGTAATAATCCTCTCCGATATTGATGGTTTAGCTACTGGTTGGACAGAAGAAGTTAGAATTGTTTTCCCACCTCCCTCGATTCTAAATGTCAGTACTCCAAATTATGGCAAGGTTGGAGAAGAATTTCAGATTGAGTTCAATGTTAGAGATTCGGATGATCTGAATAACGTTGTTTGTTACATAGATGTTCTAAATAAGAACTCTACTATACTATACCTAGAGCAAAATCCTAGTTTGGAAGGAGAAATATCGGTGAAATGGACTCCTAGTCGTCCTATGGAAGAAGTAAACATTTCAATAATTTGTGAAGATGGTATGAAGAGATTTGATTCATGGTACTCTGAAACTCCCATGAATATTACTGGAACTATTCTAGATAGACCACCAGAAATATTTGAGGATGAAGATATAGAACAATCATCGAGGAGTGGAATTATGGTAATAGTTATTGGATTAGGGTCAATATTATTGATTATCTCATCATTATCTGTTTGGATTTCCAGAAGAGAAAATGAGGTTGAATCATCCCCATGGGAAATTGGTGGAGTACTTGATGCAACTCAAGTCGAATTGAATGAACAAGAAGAATTAGATCCTCAAGATGCAGTTGAATTATTAGAAACGAATAATGTGAGTTAGCGAAGGATTCAATTCTGTTGTCATCCTAGGGTGGTCATGGCCACGGGGTATGTTCTGATTAATGTTGAACCAGGATATGAGTTTTCAGTGTATGAATCCATAGGAAAATTTGATCAAGTTGCAGATTCAACATTACTCTTTGGAGATTATGATTTAATTGCAAAAGTAGTTGCTGAGGATATGGCTTTGATAGCCCAATTTGTAGTTGAAAATATACGCCAAATAGAAGGAGTTCAAAACACAAAAACTCTCGCTGGCGCAGAAGTATAATCGCTTTCGACGCACGTATCGGCATCTCGAAAATCACTAAAAATCCACTATTTTCGAGACGTATCACGATTTTTGGGAAAATATTCATAACCTAGGAAGGGAGCAGTTAAGTTTGAGGTGAAACTCAAATGAGTGAGAAGAAATACTTCGTACTAATGGAGAACGGGAAGGACACCAGCACGGTGTACCACAACAAGCAGCCCCGCCAGGCGGCCCTAAAGGCAGCCAACAAGGGACACACCAGCATTAAGTTGCGCGAACGCGGAACTGACAAAGTGCATGTGTTCAATGGCGAGAGAAAACAGGTGCCAAAGCCTGATAGTGCCCCAGCATGGCTGAAGGGCGATACTGTCTGGAAGGCCAATGTCAAGAAAGTTGGCATTGAACGCCTTTGAATAGGTTGCTAACCATCTCCCAAAGCCCAAAAGGGCACAAATAGTCCTCGTCCCAATCGTCGGATACCCTCGATAAGGGGCGAAAAAAACTTCAATTTCCTATCCTTTCTAATTGGAGAAGAGAATTTACAGACGCAATTCTCACTTTCTTAGACCAATTTTCTTCGCAAGAATAGCTATCGGATCGTAATATTCAGTTACTACTCTTTCCTTCAATGGTATAATCGCGTTGTCAGTGATGTTAATTCCTGCAGGACAAACTTCTGTACAACATCTTGTGATGTTACAATACCCTAATCCGAAGTCTTCTTTGATTTCTGGTATCCTACTTTCAGCGTCTAGAGGATGCATTTCAAGGTTAGCCAGTCTGACGAAGAACCGAGGGCCACCAAACTCTTCGAATTTTTGATGTTCTCTAAGTACATGGCATGTGTTTACACACAGCATGCATTCTATACATGACCTAAATTCTTGAATCCGATCGGCTTCATGTTGGTGGAAAACCCAATCTGGTTCATCTGGACCGTTAATTGGCTTAATCCGTTTGTCAGTTTTGTAAGCCCAAGAGGTATCAGTGACTAGGTCTCGAATTAAGGGAAATGTTTGCATTGGTTTAACCAATATAGGTTCACTTTCATCCTCCATGTCTTCAAAAACTTCTTCCATTCTTGTCATACACATCAACTGAGGTTTTCCGTTTATCTCAGCACTACAAGAACCGCACTTACCGGCTTTACAATTCCATCTACAGGCTAAGTCTGGTGCTTTTTCAGCTTGAATTCGATGAATTACGTCTAGAACTACCATCCCTTCATCCATAGGGACGGTATAGTTTACAAGTTCTCCAGATGGATTACCATCATCGTCCGGTCTTCCTCGAAAAACTTTGAATGTCACACTCTCAGACATCTTATTCCTCCTCATGTAGGTCATCAGCATCTAGTAATTTCTTTAATTCTTGAGGAATAGACGGATATGTAGTATAATCAATAGACATCGACCCATCCTTGTCTTTCACAATAACGCTATTAATTCTACCCCAATACTTGTGGTCAGGGGTTGGAAAGTCATCCCTTGTATGCCCTCCTCTACTTTCTTCTCTTCGTAGAGCGGACAATGCACACATGCGACTTACATCAATCATAGCCCCTATTTCTAAAGCCTGATGCCAACCTGGATTGTATATTCTTCCACCCTTTGCACTTGTTTTTTTGCCTCTTTTTTCTAGCTCATCTAGATCTAACAATGCTTCTTCGAGTAGGTGTTTTGTTCTTATGATTCCGACCTTATGTTGCATCATTCTTCTCAGATCTTCTACTACCTTAGCAGGATTTTCTCCATCACTGCGTTCCAAAGGTGCGAGAGTCTCTGCTATAGCGTCTTCAATTTCATCTCTTTCTATTTCCATAAATTCGTCAAATTGTTGTGAATAAATACAAGCCTGTTCTCCCGCAATCTTCCCAAACACAATTAGGTCGGAGAGTGAATTTCCTCCCAGTCGATTTGCTCCATGAAGGCCGGTGGCTGCTTCACCTGCGGCAAATAGGCCCTTGATTGACGATTCTTGCGTGTATGAATTAACCTTTATTCCGCCCATTACATAATGAGCAGTGGGTCCAACTTCCATAGGTTGTTGTGTTATATCAACTGCTGCTAGTTCCATGAATTGGTGATACATTCCTGGCAATTTCTTCTTTACTTCTTCCGGATCTCTCCATGAGATGTCTAGGTAAGCACCACCATGTTCTGATGAGCGACCAGCATCTCTCTCACTATTGATAGCCTTGGCAACGACATCACGAGTAAGAAGTTCTGGTGGTCGTCTTTTAGTTGCTAATTTACCAGAAATAACTTCGTCAACCCATTCCAGTGCCTCTTTTTCTGTATCTGCAAATTCCTCACGATACATTTCAGGGACATAATCAAACATAAATCGTTCACCTTCTGAGTTCCGCAACATTCCTCCTTCTCCTCTAACACCCTCCGTCACCAGAATACCCTTTACAGATGGTGGCCAAATCATTCCCGTTGGATGAAATTGTACAAATTCCATGTCACCTAATTCAGCGCCTGCCCAATAGGCTAAAGCATATCCTTCTCCGGTGTATTCCCATGAACCAGAGCAGACTTCCCAACATCTTGTTGCACCTCCTGTGGCTAAAATGATCGCCTTACCCTTGAAAACGTGAAGAGATCCATTGGTTCTATTGTAAGCTAAGCATCCAGAAATCCTTCCGTTTGTTTTGAAAAGTCTCCGAACTGTGAATTCCATGAAGACCTCCATTCCAGTGTGAATACCCTTTTGTTGTAAGGTTCGAATGAGTTCAAGACCGGTAGCATCTCCTATGTGTGCCAGTCTTGGATATGTGTGCCCACCAAAGTTTCGTTGGCTCGTTAATCCTCTAGGTGTCCTATCAAAGACCGCACCCCACTGTTCAAGTTCTCTAATACGATCTGGAGCTTGCTGAGCATGAATCTGAGCCATTCTCCAATCACCAAGATATTTTCCTCCTTTCATTGTGTCTCGGAAATGAATTTCCCAAGAATCGCGATGATCTTTGTTTGCTAGTGCGGCCGCAGCACCTCCTTCAGCCATTACAGTGTGGGCCTTCCCAAGCATAGATTTGCAAATCATAGCTACACTTGCTCCTGAAGCACTTGCTTCAATTGCGGCACGTAATCCAGCCCCACCTGCGCCAATGACGATTACGTCAAAGGAATGTTCAGTATATTGTTCCATGTTAACCTCAAAATACAATACTTGGGTCAGAAAGTATTCCTTCTGCCACACCCCAAACGAATAAATCGCCGATGAATACCATTGCTAGACTAGTCCAAAACCAGAATCCGTGATGAACGTTGATTGATGAAATACGCCAGAAAAATTTTCCTTGAAGTCTGGAAATTCCTTTCCTCCATTTATTGGTTCCTCCTCCTATGATATGTCTGAAAGCGTGACAAGAACCGACATACATTGTGAGAAGAAATGATTCAGTAGCAAGAACAACAGTCCCTAGCGAGAAACCATAAGCAGTAGTACCATCATTTTGGTGGAAAGATACAGTGTGAAAAATATCATAATATTTCATTAAGAGAATAATCATTGCTAGGTATAGCATGTATCGATGGATGTTATTCAATACAAATAGTCCTCTTTCACCTCGATATCCCATTGATTTAACTAGATGAGGTTTTGATACAACACAAGCAGTAGGACTAGCAAAAAAAGTCCTGTAGTATACTTTCCTCATGTAGTAGCAGGTTCCTCTAAATCCAAAAGGTATCCATAGTATCAGCATGGCTGAATTTGCCCACCCCGGAACTGATAATCCCCACAGATGGATAATATCTGGGGAGAAGATAGGGCTAGTGACTCTGTGATTATCATAATGTATGGCGCCATCAAAGAAAATTAGTCGAAGAAAAGTGTAAATCATGGCTACCGTAAGAGCAGATCCCATCCATAAGGGCTGAGTCCACCATTTATCTGTTCGATCAGTCTCTCCGAAACCCCTAGAAACAGGAAGTTTGATGACGTCAGACATCGGACTCAACAGATGCTAAACTCGACTGTGTTTTATCATATTGCATACATCCGTAGTTGAAATTATGCCAAGAATGCGTAATCTGCATCAATTTCATCGATTTCTATTTCATCGACATCCATCTGAGCAAGTTGGAGCTTTCCGCTAAGTTCGTCATTCACAGCATGCCAATAAGAGTAGGCCTCTATTACCCAAATCCCTGATTCTCTTGTTCCATTACCGCTACCTTTGACTCCTCCGAACGGAAGATGTGCTTCGGCTCCCGTTGTTGAATTATTTATTCCAGTCATTCCTGCTTTGATTCCAGTCTTGTAACGATATGCTTCTAATCGATCGTTGGTGTATATGGCAGAAGAGAGACCATAAGGAGATGCATTGGCGAGTTGTAAGCCATGTTCAAAATTTCTTGCCTTGACAATTGTAACAGCTGGTCCAAAAATCTCTTCATGGAAACATTCCATATCTTCGGTTACATTAGTGTATACATGAGGCCACATGAATACTCCCTCACTAGGATCTCCCTGGAAGTTTTCTGGTTTGTTGTCTTTACTTATTCTTCCATTACCCCAAATCTTAGTTGCTCCACTTGCCTCACACATTTCAAGTGCTTCAAGGAAGTCTTTAGCGTATTTTTCTGACAGCATAGAACCGTAGAGTACCCCATCATAATGCATTGAGTTACCAATTTTTGTCGATTTTACTTTTTCCATAAATAGTTCCATAAATTCATCATAAATATCCTCATGTACAATCAGATTACCTAGACTCGTACATCTTTGCCCTGCGGTTCCAAAACCAGCCCAATATGCCCCTTCTACTGCATTTTCAAGATTTGCAGATGGCATTATTACCAACGGATTTTTTCCACCCAATTCTAAACTCGCTGAAACGAGATTACGTCCACATGCTTCTCCTATCATTTTACCAATTGGTGTACTTCCTGTAAAGGAAATTTTGTCAACCATTCCTAAATCCACTGCATCTACAAGGTGTTGGCCAGCGCCGCTTCCTTTTCCATGAATCAGATTGATTACTCCATTAGGGAGGCCCGCTTCATGCATCAGACGAGCAAGAGCAAAAGACAACAGAGGTGAATCTTGTGGAGATTTCCAGACACAAGTATTTCCACACATTATTGCAGGGATCATTTTCCAAAAAGGAACCGCGGAAGGGAAATTACATGCGTTAATTATTCCACAAACACCCAGTGGTCTTCTGTAGGTGAATAATTCCTTATCGGGTAGCTCTGAATTTACTGTTTGTCCGTATAATCTCCTTCCTTCTGATTGGAAAAATAGACATGTGTCTATCGCTTCTTGTACCTCGCCACCACATTCTTTCAGAGTTTTTCCTATCTCTCTGGCTTGTAATCTAACGATCTCTTCTTTGTGATCCATTAGTAATCGACCCATATTTCCGATTACTTGTCCTCGAGTTGGAGCAGGGGTAGATGACCATTGTGGAAATGCATCTCTTGCTGCGTTCAGAGCAGAGTGAACATCCTCTTTGGTTGAAAGGGGAAATTCTCCAAGTTCATCTGAAAGAATTGCAGGGTTAGTTGAGACAAATGTCTTTCCGTCTGACGCTAAACATAGATCGCCGTTAATGATATTGTATCCTCTAATCTTCGGAGATCCATTAGGATTGTTCGCATCCATTACTTCAAACCCGGTCGATAGTACATGTGACATGACCCTTTGCAGCCGGGATTAATCCTTCAATGTGGCGAAACATCGATTGAGTATTCTAAGTGCTTTAATAACCCCGAAAACAACAGAGATTCAATTGGGGTGGCAAGATGGCGGACGATGGAGAATCAGTTACTTTACGTGTTGCGAAAGCGATACCTAGCGATGTAGGACACGGTCGCGCGCGCGTACCATTTAACAACGACCTAGATTTGAAGCCAGGAGATATCATCGAAATCTCAGGAGAAAGTAAGACCGCCGCTGTTGTTTGGAGATGTAGACCAGAAGATGCAAGTCTAGGAGTAATTCGTGTAGACGGGATAATCAGAAAGAATGCTGGAGTAAGTCTTGGGGATCGTGTTGACATCAGGAAAGTGGAAGTCAAAAAATGCGAACGGTTAGTTTTGTCTCCGGTTATGGCTAAACAACAAAAAGTAAGATTTGGTCCAGGAATAGAAGGATTTGCCCGAAGAGGCCTCAACAAGAGACCAGTAGTTGCTGGTGACAGGATATTTATTCCAGGAATGACGTTGTTTGCTGAAGCTCTCCCTTTTGCCATAGTTTCTACTAAACCTAAGGGAATAGTTCAGGTTGCGCCAGAAACAGAAATAGTCATCAAAGAAGAAGTATTTGATGAGGAAGAAGATTCTGGAACACAGTCAATTGCATACGAAGATATCGGGGGATTAGGGAATCAATTGCAGAAAGTTCGAGAAATGATTGAACTCCCCCTTAAACATCCAATTTTATTTCGTCGTTTAGGAATAGATCCTCCCAAAGGAGTCTTACTACACGGCCCACCTGGTACTGGAAAGACCATGATTGCAAAAGCTGTGGCTTCAGAAACTAATTGCCATTTTTCCTCGATAAATGGTCCAGAAATTATTTCAAAATACTATGGCGAATCTGAAAAGGCGTTACGTGAAATATTTGATGAGGCTACTCAAAATGCTCCAGCAATCATTTTTATTGATGAATTAGATAGTATAGCTCCTAAACGTGAAGATGTAACTGGTGAAGTTGAACGAAGAGTAGTAGCTCAACTTTTGACCCTTATGGACGGTATGCATGGTCGAGATAATGTTATTGTTATCGGTGCTACAAACCGCCGTGATGCTATTGATCAGGCATTAAGGAGACCTGGTAGGTTTGATAGAGAACTTGAGATTGGAGTACCTGATAAAGAAGGCCGTCGTGAGATAGTAGATATCCATACCAGAGGGATGCCGATTAGTGATGATTTCGAAATCGAATGGGTTTTGGAAAATTCGTATGGATTTGTCGGTGCAGATATTAATGCTTTAGTTCGTGAAGCTGCAATGAAAGCTCTACGCAGATATTTACCTGAAATAGATATGGATGAAGAAGAAATCCCTACAGAGGTTCTTGAGAAGATGGAAGTCAAAATGGTTGATTTTCGTGAAGCTATCAAGGATATAGAGCCGAGTGCATTGAGAGAAATTTATGTTGAAATTCCTGAAGTAAGTTGGGATCAGGTAGGCGGACTACAAGAAATTAAAGATCGCTTGAAAGAGAGCATAGAATGGCCATTAACTCAACCTGATTTATTTTCTCATTTTGGAGTAAAACCTCCTAGAGGAGTAGTTCTTTTCGGTGCTCCGGGTACTGGGAAGACGCTTATAGCTAAAGCAATTGCAAACGAGGCAAAAGCAAATTTCATTTCAGTTAAAGGCCCAGAAATGATTTCTAAATGGGTAGGTGAATCTGAAAGAGGGATTCGAGAGGTTTTCAAAAAGGCTAAACAAGCTGCACCCAGCATAATTTTCCTTGATGAATTTGAGTCTATTGCCGGGGCAAGAGTTGAGAACAGAGGAGAAGGAAGTGATGTAATGAATAGAGTAGTAAATCAATTACTATCTTCCATGGATGGAGTTGAAGCTCTTGAAGGAGTTATAGTAATCGCTGCAACAAATAGGCCCGAGATGATAGATCCAGCTCTTCTTCGCTCAGGTAGATTTGAACGAGTATTACACGTTCCGCCTCCTGATGAAGCCTCAATTAAGGAAATATTGAAAATCCACACTGCAGAAATGCCCTTAGGTAAGTTTGATCTTTCATCATTTGCTAAGTCCTTGAATGGATATACTGGAGCAGATATTGAGGCAGTATGCAGGGAAGCGGCATTAATTGCAATGAGAGCCGGGAGAAAGAGTATTTCATCAAAGCATTTTGAAGAAGCAGTAAATAGGGTTAGGCCTACTGTAACTCCAGATATGATGCAATACTATGAGAAATTGCAAGATTTGTTAACCAGCGGATTAGATTCCATTCGTAGAAATAACGATGGCCTCCGAGGTATAGAATCAGTTTGAGGTGTTTAATGCCAGCCACATTCACTCGAGAACTTCTTTCCAGAGAAGTTAGGGATAAAAATGGGGATATACTTGGGCATGTTGCAGACTTAATTTTCGACACACGAACAGGAAGTGTAACTTTTTTATTAATTAGAATTCAATCTGATTTAGATCCTTCTCAGTTACCTTGGCCGTCTGAATCAGGAATGATTTCATTGCCTATTGATGAAGTAAGAGAGATGTCGTCTGTAATTCACTTACATCGTTGAATCATCATTGTACTTGGGCGCATAACCGTCTTAAGGCTTGTATGCGCGTCTGAACCATGCTCCAGTCTGTGGAGGGCGAACTTATGGCGGTACCGAGCATTTCTGGAGTTGGGAATTGGCTTAGTTCAGCTACCGGAAAAAGAATGATTGCCTTGACTTTATTCTATCTTACATTAGGCCTACTTTTCTCAACCGTTGCAGGGACATACATTACGCGTTCAGAAGTTCATCAAAGTGCATATGGTGAAGATTGGAACGATATGAGTGCATTTAGAGCAGATATCAAGAACCAAGGAATAACAACAACCAGTATTGTAAGTAGTCCACTTTTGTTAGAAGAAATTCAGTCTCCTCGAGACACAGTTTTTGTTGTTTCAGGGATTGAAAGAGATACTATTTCGCTTCCTAGATTTAGTGCAGATAGTAGTGTAATTCAGTTGGTTGAAGGATTAGGTTACTCTACTTCAGAAATTGAGGCAATAAGTAATTTTGTTGAAAGAGGAGGAACGATTGTTGTTTTAGATGACTTTGGGTATGCTCAGGGATTAGCCGATGAGTTTGGATTAGGATATAGCGGCCATCAATTATATGACACTCAAACTTGGGATCCTGATTTAGATTTCAATTATGTATGGCTGAATATTACTAATGGTTTCAATTATTCTTCATCATCCGGATCTAGAACCAATACCAATCCTTGTATTGCTGACCAAGATTCAGACGGAACTCCAGATTTCTTAGAAGGAATTGTAATTCCAACCATAGAAGAATTAGGACTTTGTTCTCATCGTTGGGACTCTATTAACGCTAATTACAATATGAATCCCGGTTATGACCTGTTACTAAATCAACCTAGTGCTTTTGATAAAGGTGAAGCGGGAGAGGATGCAGATGATAATTTGTACCCAATTGGATTCTCCACTCAGGATGCTTATCTGGACACCAACAATGATGGAAAGTTGACTGTAGGATTCAGTGGAACAGATGCTGGTTCTGATGAACAGGGTCCCTTTGCAATGTATGTAAAATATTGTCGTTCAAGGAATTGTGACAATCCTGATTCAGGAAGAGCATATTTCGTGACAGATGGAAGTTTGTTAGTGAATTCAATTTACGATACTGAAGGAGTTGAGAGTGGAGTATATGGGGAATTCAATAAGACTCCTGACATAAATGATAATCGTCGATGGGCGTTAGATTTGATTGCAGAAGCTTTGATGTCAAACGATGGTAATGCTAGTATTTCACCCGACGCTCAAGTAATATTCGACGAGAGTAGACATCAACAACCTAGTTTTATGGGTGATACATACAATTTACTCTATTACATTCTGATTTATTTCACGAATGATTGGATGGCAATGTTATTGATGTTCTTGGGTTTATTCGTTCTCTTTGAATTTATCATTATCAAAAAATTAGATCCTGAACCATGGCGACACGTTTTCAGTATCATTTACTATGGATATGGGGATTCTCGAAGATATGAATACTATGGAAGGGCTAACAAAATTAAGCAGATTCTTTTGACTAGAGTTAGAAATGTTAATTCTTTAACGAGAGAAGAATTCGATGCACTCCCCGCAAGAGATTTACAGAAAATGGTGAACGATCCGGTGTTAATCAAATTTATTTTTGAAGACCGACGATATTCAATGGAAGAAATAATCGCGGTGATCAAAAGAATCAAGACTTGGGGGCGACGTTAAATGTGGACTAGAAAAGCCTCAATTCTTGGAGCAGGAGGCGTATCACTCGTTCTTGTGGGAATGATGATGTCTAATTTCCAAATGATGGTTTTTGGTGTCGCATTCGTTGCATTTCTTGCAGTTAATTCTTGGATTACTGGTCATGGAGATATTCAAGTCGTTCGCACTCTAAGTGCTGATAATTTGTATAAAGGTGATGATTTGTACGTTGAACTAGAAATCACGAACCCCTCTTGGCGTAGGACTCAACAATTGGAGATTTATGACAATGTTCCTCATGAGATGAAGTTACGTAGCGGCCTAAATTATATGCGTGTAAATCTTGGCCCAGGAGAGACAACCCGAGTAAGATATGTTTTGAGATGCCCCTTGAGGGGTCACTATTCCATTGGACCAATTTCAATTAGATATCGTGATTCATTTAACCTATTTTCCCAAGAAATGTATGTCGACCATCGTTCTGATTTGATAGTGTTCCCTCAAGTTCGAGAAATAGAAGAAGCTATGGTTAGAAGCCGTACTCCCAAAATGTATACTGGAGCTACAACATTGCGTACTCCAGGTCCAGGTACAGAATTTTTTAGTTTGCGAGAATATGTCCCAGGCGATCCATTCAAAATAATTAATTGGAAAGCTTTTGCCCGAACAGGTCAACTAATTGTTAATGAAAAATGTAGGGATGCTGTTACTGATGTTTTTATTTTAGTAGACAGCAGAGATATTAGTAGAATAGGTACAGTTCTCAAGAATCCACTAGAGGTAGGTACTGTTGCTGCTGCTTCCTTAGCCTCATATTTTATCAAGCGGAGAGACAGTGTTGCATTGGCAGTATATGATGAACGACTTTCTTTCCTACCACCTGATACAGGTGATAAACAGTATTTCAAGATTTTAAGCAGCCTTGCTGGTGTTGCACCTAAGGGAGCAATGCCTTTACAAGCAGTTACAAATGCACTTTCCTCTCGATTTAGTCGTGGTTCACCCGTATTCATTATCAGTGCCCTAGAAGGTGATGGGACCACAATCCCTGCAATTCGAGATTTAGCTGGTAGAGGTCATGAAGTAATTATTTTGAGTCCTAGTAGTGTAGACTTTGAACGTTTAGTTAGTCGTATTCCTAGGACTTCATATGAAGTTCTAAAATTGGAGAGGCAGAATAGACTTACTGCATTAGCTGGATTTGGTGCTAGAGTAATTGATTGGATGCCTGATGTTGAATTGTCTCAGGCATTATTGCAGGTGAAAATGGGGTGATATAATGGCAGATGATGTTGCAATTCAGGGTGAAGGATTAGAGACCTTACATCTCAAGGTCCTTCGACGAAAATGGCAAATTTTAGCCTTGCAAATTACAGCCACAATTTCCTTATTTTCTATGTATATCATGATGACTCGAACATATGGGTCATGTGATAATATTGG
>CAZRCY010000014.1:0-5495 GCA_964598735.1 uncultured Candidatus Poseidoniales archaeon | reverse complement strand
ATTCTAGGTTTTGCTTTATTGTATTTAGCAGGACTATTTTTGATAACATGGTTAATCGGGATGATATTTAATTTCGAATTTTATCTTCCATTTGGTCAAATAGAACCGAATAGAAATCATGTTGAATACCTAATTAGCCCTCTACTATTGTATATTCAGATTTTTATTCTAGTGTTTTATTTCCTCCCAGTAATTTCTGGCTTACTCGGGATTTGGGGGATGTCGAAATCTAAGATATCTTGGGCGATCGGTTCTACAATAATCTACCTTGGGCTCCATGCACTTTTATCTTACGAGGGTGTTCGTTCTACTATCGAACTTAACCTTAGTGCTCTACCTGTCCAGATAGGAGATGCAACCAAATGGGGTGGATTATTAGCACCTGAAATAGTTCCTTTGTTGATTATCAGTTTACTTCTAATGGTATTCTTGGAATCTGGATTTGCTACTATCCGTTACGTTGAATATGCGTTCAAATTACCTGAATCTTGTAAGAAGGATCCGGAATATGTTAGTCAATTTGACAATATTCTAAATATTCATCTTCAACAGACAATAGGAGTTAGTTTCTTTGTAGGTTTAGTCACTGCTCTCGCATTGAAATTCGATGATTTAATTGTCGATATTGTATCTATTTTTGAAGGCTCTCAATGGAGTGAACAAGTCAAAGAGTCTCTAGAACTTCAATTAACATATGGAACCGTAATTTCTGCGATGATTTTTGTTATATTCATTGCAGGTTTGCGTTATGTTATACCTTGGCCAAGAATCTCAGGATTAATTGAAAAAGGAATCCGGCAAATTAGGGATTAATCACTTTGATTATCTATCCAGTACCTTTGACATCAATTCAGCTATTAGTAAAGCAAAAAGTGTCCCTGGAAAACATGTAAAGAGAATTATAGTTTGATCATTTATGCCAATATCTTGTTGCATTGAAAACCATGAGCTACCTAAAATAATTCCAAACCCAATGATTAGACATGTTATATTCCACAACCGTTGATTTTTGAATTTCCCTTGGGTTTCTTCTCTGCCGAGAAGAGTAATGTTTTCATCACTATTCATTTGACACCACCTTAGATATCTAGATCGGCAAGATCGTCTTCAAGAGAACTTAATGCATCTCTTTCCAATGGATTAGAGGGCATAGATATTCCGTTAATTGTGGAATCTCTTTCGCGTTTCATGTTGTCAATCTCTCTTACTTGTTGTTCGGTTTCTCTCATTTGCTGTATTTCCTCAGAACCTATAATCGCAGAAGTAGGGACTAATCCAAGATCTGAGCGATTAGAGATACTAATCCCGTGAGTATCTGATGGTTCTTCCAGACGTTCCCAAGTGTTCTTGATGTTTCCTTGTTTACTTTCTATAGTCTCTTCATTTCCATCTTTTCTTTCAGGATCCATTTCTTTTAGTGCTCTAGTATCAACTTTAGGACGCTGTACACCACTTAACCTGCCTGTTTCAAAAGGAAGCATTCCGACATTCTGAAATTTCCATATTGGCCCATTGAATGACCCTTCGTCTCCTGACATAGCATCCAATCTCTTTGACATCCTCTCTAGGGCTTCAATAGTTGAAGCAAGATCTACAGAAGATCCAGCATCTCTCATATCAGCATCAATGTATATGTCATCGAGAGCTGAACGTATTAGAGATTGGGTTTCTGATGCAATTCTTGGTAATGCTTCAGGTCGATTCATCATTCTTTCAATTGACTCGATTCGGCTTGCGGGCATACCTAGATCATTTAGACTTCGTAATACATCTTGCATTTGACCAATTACGGTTGCAGCCTCTTCGTAACCTCTGATAATTTCTTCAAGGTCTATCACAACATCTGTAACTATTTGTCCTAACATGTGATGTAATCGTTGTTGGACTGACCATCTAGTTAATCCTCGAACTGCTGATGCGGTTTCTGGGGCTTGTTGTTCTAATAATTCTACTACTTCTGATGAAAGTAAGTATCTAGGTGTCGCTGCAACTTCGTCTACAGTATGTTGGATAACCGCTAATCCTCTTTCAACAGCTCTATCGAGCAAAACCATAGACAAACCCTTACTCCTAGCATTTTCCATTCTTTCTAGTACTGGTTCCAGAGCCTTGAGGCCATCTTCATCAAGTAGTGCTCTTGCAAGTGGTTCTTCCTGAAGACGTGCACGAATACGTTCTGCTTCTGCAATATCGACCAATGCTTGTTCATGTGCATCAGTCAATTCTTCAGCATCGTTTAATATTTCACGTAACTCACCCTCAGAATGAGCTTTTCTTGCATCAAGATCACCCAATTCTCTCATTAATGTCCTTCTTTCAGCCATTAATTCTTTCAGTTCAGATTGTAATAAAGATTGACGCCTTTCTAAATCATTAACTCTGCCTCTATCTTCATCAATTTGCCTTCTAATTGTGTGCAAATCTCCCTCAAGAGCAGCTACTTCTACCCTATGATTTCTCATACGTGTCTCTGCTTCTTTTGTTTCAGCTTCCGCCTGACGATGCCTTTCTCGCAATGATCCTACTTGCTCTCCTAGAACTCTTTGAACTCGTTCATCTTCTGATAAAGCAGTTCTAACTTGATCTAACCTTGCTTCAGAATTTTCCAATGCGGATTTTACTTCTGCTTCTGTTTTCATTAATTTTTCCAATTCCTCT
This sequence comes from uncultured Candidatus Poseidoniales archaeon, assembly GCA_964598735.1. Taxonomy (GTDB): domain Archaea; phylum Thermoplasmatota; class Poseidoniia; order Poseidoniales; family Thalassarchaeaceae; genus MGIIb-N2. The sequence continues at coordinate 2,837 of CAZRCY010000014.1, read as the reverse complement.
TGCAGTTCAGTACGCTTTTTACTTTCTCCGATAGCTGATGCGATTTCTGATGCCTTTCTTTCAACTTGGTGTTCAAGTTCAGCCACTCGTTTAGATAATGCATCGGCTCTATTTCTATCTGAATCAGCCTCTTTCACTGACTTTTCCTTGGCCAACATTGCTTGATCTAGTTGATTAGACATATCTCTTACTTTTTCGTTTGCATCATCTAACAAGGCACTCTTTGCAGTAGCAGTATTTTCAGCTTCTTTTTTCTGAAGTTGCTCTTCTTCGAGTAAACGTTCTAAGCGTCCTCTTTCTCTTTCTAATCCTATTTTATCCTCTTCGAGTCTATTTATTCGATCGAGAATTTGTCTGTTTTCAGGTTGTAATACTCGCCCTCCTCTAGAAGTAGGTAGAATCTTCGACATGGGCAAACCTCCGGTATCCAAGAGTTTCCATTGAGATTTTGCAATTGCTATTGATTCCATCCCCATCTCAAATCGATATAACCTATCAAGACGTTCAGTAAGTAGTGCCTTTCTGCTTTCAGAACGGGTCCGAACAGTAGCTATTGAGTGTGAAAGAGTAGCCAGGGTAAATCCTGAAACATTTCCATTTCCTAGTGTCAATCGTGCAGCTCTTTCAAGACGATGGAGTTGAAGATCTGCACTAGGCGAAGATAGATCTTTGATTATTTGATCAAAATCACTATCTTCTTCTGTTCCAATAAGTCCTGTTGGGATTCCATTAATCAGGAGTAAATATACTGGTTCTTTCTTTCCTTCTGTTCTAATATGACCGGTGATATCTTGATTTTTTGATGTAGAAAGCATAGAGATGAGAGCATCAACTCCTCCCTTGCTTTCTCGCACAACAAAACCATCCGATGGCGGTTTTATCTCAGCATCTAAATCAATTTCTGGCTCCCTCATCATCGATGCAGCATTCATGAGTAGAGTCATAGGATCTGCTCCTCCTGTTGTCCAAATTGCTAGTCCTGCTCCTCCATCTCTGGCCACAGTCATTTCATGATCGTCGAAAGCTTGTCTGTACCATGGAGCTGGCGATGCACCCATCAATTGAGTTAATGCATCCATTCCTCTAAGTTGAGCATCTAAATCTGCTGAAAGCGCATCTGGTTCTCCAGGTGTAGCCCCAGACGAATGGATTAATATGCCATCTTCAAACGCCAACGCGGATATAACTCCGGTCTCTTCTGCTAATGTGTCAACAATTAGTGGCCATTCATTGGTAGATGCAGGAAGTCTTCTTCCTGCTAGCCCTAATGTGCCTAATAATGCTGAATCGGCTAATGATTCCGGAATCCCATCAATTAGTCTTCTAACTTCTTCCAATACCAGTGAATATGCTCGATGTTTCAACTCATGGGCATCTTCTAATTCAACTAATCGTGCTTTTCCTGCTTGTCCTCCAACATAATGCTTTTTTTCTTCAGCTTCTGCTATCCAACCGACTACTCGTCCACCTGCGATTATCCTATGTGCACAAGGAGTACGTGATTTAGGTTTGTAAGTAGAGATTACTCCACATTCAAAATCCATGACTTCATTCATTGCACTTCCATCGAATCCTTTATCGATTGCATCTCCGTGTGGTAGTTCAAACATATAATCACCCTAATAATTCCGCAAGATCTTTGTTGGTGCGTCTTGCTTCGTGAGCGCAACGTCCTAACCTTTTTCCTGAATCCATCTCCAACCAAAGTACTGCATCATCACCTGTGGCTGAGGCATAGAATGCTACCTTATCTGTCTCAGCCCACCATTCCAATAGTTTGCCTATTCCACCTTCTGAGGCAATCCGTTCAGCCCGAGTCCAACTATGAACTGAGTTGTTGAAATCCCCTCCATCCAAACCCTTTCCATCAAATGTAAACAGATTAGAATCGGTTACACCTGGCAGGTGTTTGAAAGCTCTAACTACATTGATTGGCATGTATCAAAGCGATGGAGGGAATATACGCCTTCTTGTACTTGTCCCTTATATTGGACTAAGGTGGTGTTTTGAAAGAAAAATAAAGATATCCAAAATCTGAATGTAAACTATTATTCAATTGGGGAAACAATGGTTGTTAGATAAAATGAATTTTTCAATTGAAAAAAAGAATTTACAATTGAAAAATTAAACGATTTATTCAAACCATTCTGCGTCAGCGGATAAATATGAGTGTTGCATTAGAGGTGCGTACATGCTCTAGATGTGATCGAGATTCGATTATTCATCAACCATATAGTGGCCTCCATCTATGTGGAACTCATCTTATTGAATCTGTAAGAAAACGAATAGCAAAATCCCTTCGTAAACAATTAATATTACCAAAAAATTCTATTAAGTCAATAGGTAGACCTTTTCGAGTTTTAGTCGCTATTTCTGGTGGAAAAGATTCAGCGATTCTTCTCTATTTTATGCATAGTCTTCTTAACATGAGAAGAGATGTAGAATTAATAGCAGGAGTTGTAGATGAAGGAATAGATGGTTACAGATTTCCTTCAATCGATTGCGCAGAAGAATTGTGTAATATGTTAGATGTGCAATTTGAACGAATTTCTTATCCTGATTTGTCCTTTCCTGAAATGGATAACGTAGTAAGATTGTTACCTAAAATTTCTCAAAATAATGTTGAGGCTGATGGAATGATGCCCTGCAGTTTTTGTGGTGTTTTTAGAAGACAAGGTTTGAATTCTTTAGCAAATCGAATAGGAGCGGATGTAATCGCATTAGGTCATAATCTTGATGATGTAGCACAATCTGTTCTGATGAATATGCAAAAGGGCGAGGTGGATCGAACCGCAAGATTAGCTCCTCATACAACACAACCTATTGATGGCTTAGCG
>CAZRCY010000013.1:5968-24714 GCA_964598735.1 uncultured Candidatus Poseidoniales archaeon | reverse complement strand
GCCCCCACTCCGGCTCCAGCCCCTACTCCTGCTCCAGCCCCCACTCCGGCTCTGGTCCCTGCTCCAGCTCCCGTTATCACTTCCTCAGGAGGAAAAACACTAGCAAGTCCCGCAGTTAGACAAAGGGCGAGATTAGCAGGAATTGACATCTCTGGCGTGAATGGAAGTGGACCAGCGGGTAGAGTTACTAATGCGGATCTTGATTCATATATTGCGTCTGGAGGTTCAGTACCTGCAAGTACTCCAATTTCTCCTTCAACACCTAGAGGACAGAAACTTACTGGAATTGAAGAAGTACCAGTAATTGGTCTTAGAAGAAAAATCGCCGAAAAGATGGTGGAATCAAAAACACGAATACCTCATTTCTCTTACTTCGAAGATGTAGATGTCACAGAATTAGAATCACTCAGACAATATCTGAATTCAACACGTGCAGACGGGCAACCAAAACTAACATACCTTCCATTCATTATGTTAGCTTTAGCAAAAATCATGCCTTACCACCCCGAATGTAATGGCATATACGATGAAGAGGCAGGCAAAGTCATTCGTCATCAGGCAATCCACCTTGGAATTGCAACCCAAACCGATAGAGGACTCTATGTCCCAGTAGTCAAACACGTTGAATCAATGGACGTGTGGACAGCAGCGAGTGAAATGCAAAGAGTCTCAGGAGCTGCAAGAGATGGTAATGCATCCCTCGATGATCTCAGTGGATCGACATTTACTATCACAAGTCTTGGTAGAGATGGAGGGTTAGGAGCAACACCAATTATTAATCATCCTGAAATGGCAATTCTTGGGGTCCACAAAGCTACAGAAAGACCTGCTGTTGTAAACGGTAAAATCGAAATTCGTCGCATAATGAACCTCTCATCTTCCTTCGACCACAGAGTGATTGATGGAGCCGATGGAGCTGCACTAATTCAACATCTAAAACGGATGCTAGAACATCCAGCTATGATTTTCATGTAGGGATTTCAATGAAAACTAGATCTTGCCAAGTTCTTGTTGTAGGAGCGGGACCGGGAGGTTATGTTGCAGCAATTAGATCTGCTCAACTGGGATTAGATACAGTAATTGTAGAAGGAGATAAAGCAGGCGGTACGTGTCTGATTAGAGGATGTATCCCCTCAAAAGCGATAATTCATGCATCAGAACGTTTTGAAAATCTTGCAAAACATGCAGAACAAGGAGGACATATGGGGATTTCATCAACCTCACCAGAACTGAATATGAAGGAACTCATCTCTTGGAAAGATTCGATCGTTCAACGTCTCAATCAAGGAGTAGAAGGGTTACTGAAAGCTGCAGGAGCAGAATTGGTTCACGGATGGGCAAATTTTGTTGATGCTAAAACATGTAAAGTAAATACAGATGAGGGAGTACTTCGAATTGAAGCAGAAAATGTAATTCTTGCTACTGGGTCATCTCCCATAGAATTGCCATTTATGCCATTTGATGAAAAGAGAATTTGCTCATCAACTGGAGCCTTAGATTTAGACGATTTACCCGCAAAGGTAGCAATCGTAGGAGGAGGATATATTGGTCTAGAACTTGGTTGTGCTTTGACTAGATTAGGAACAGAAGTTACCGTAATTGAAGGGCTAGACAGTGTACTATCTATCTTCGATAAAGAATTGCGTCGGCCATTAGAGATATGGTTGAAAAAACAGGGTGTGAAAATCAATACTAATTGTATGGCTCAAGGAGCAGATGTTTCCGAAGATGGAGTTAACATGAAATGGTCGGACAAAAATGGTGAAGAACATACTTTACTTGTAGACTCAGTTCTAGTTACCGTTGGAAGAAAACCAAATACGCAAGGTTGGGGGTTAGAAGAAATGGGGCTAAGAATGGATGATTCGGGAAGATTCATTGCTATTGACAATCAATGTAAAACAAATATGCCCGGAGTCTATGCGATTGGAGACGTGACTGGAGACCCTATGCTGGCACACAGAGCAAGTGCTCAAGGAGAAATGGTAGCTGAGATAATTGCGGGACATGTCCGTGTATGGGATAAAGTAGCAATTCCAGCTATTGTATTTACTGAACCGGAAATCGTTAGTGTTGGGCTAACCCCCGATGAAGCCAAAGATGCGGATGAGAATTTTATTGTAGGTAAGTTCCCACTTGCTGCAAATGGGCGCGCTCTAACTTTAGAAGCAGAGAAGACAAATGGATTTGTCAGAGTAATTGCCAGAGAATCAGATCACGTAATCCTAGGCATTCAAGCCGTTGGTTCACATGTTGCTGAGTTGTCAGGTGAATTTGTTTTAGCACTGGAAATGGGAGCAGTGCTGGAAGACATTGCCGCTACAGTTCATGCTCATCCTACAATGACTGAATCATTTCATGAAAGTGTTCTCAAAACATTGGGCCATGCAATCCACATCTCCTGAGCAAGTGTTCATCCACTACCTATCCATCTCACGGGCATGAGGCCTCTGAGAGTGTTACGCACTGGGCCGCTAGATCATTCTATTATGGACTCAACGATGAGAGAATTACAGAAAGCCAGAATATCTGATGAAATTCCAGATACTCTCATTTTTACTGAACATCCTGAAGTTGTAACCGTGGGCCCTAAAGCAAGGAGAGACAATGTGGTTATCCCGAAAGATTATCCAAAATTAGATGTAGATCGTGGGGGAGGAATAACTTATCATGGACCAGGGCAATTGGTAGCATACCCGATTATTCGTTGGACTGATTCAGAACAATCAGTTCCAGGAGTAATAAAATGTCTAGAAGAGTGGGTAATTAGATCTCTAAGGGATTGTGGAATTGAATCAACTAGAGATGATAGAATGCAGGGTGTATGGGTTGATGGAAAAAAAGTTTGCAGTATCGGCCTTTCATTCTTGAAGTGGGTAAGCCGTCATGGACTTGCGATTAATATTGAAACAATTCCTTCGAGGGTTGAAACAGTGGATGGTTGCGGGTTGGATGCCGGAATGACTACCTCACTTCATGCGTTAGGCCATACTCATGACCTTGAAGGTAGAGTAATCGAAAGAAAAAGACTGGAAGAAGCTTTAATTTTCTCGGCTCCAAAATCAATCAATAGAGTGCCATTACATCCTTTGGAATGGAACCCTTAACAAATTGACTAATTCCCTTTCGCGAAGGAAATCATTCTATCTATTGGCATGTGATCTACTGTATCTTTACAATAATGAGCTTCTACAACTTTACCATCTTCACCAATGAGAATATCTACTGGGATTGTAGACATCTTAGAAATTGAAAACGTCATTGGAACATAGCCCTTGAGAGTTGCTTGCATAAACGTAAGTGGGGAGCGCATTGCCCCCCACATAAACTTACCAAATGACTTACTCACACCATTGTTTTCAAAATGCTCATACGATTCATCTGCAACAACAGTAAAAGGTATGTTTCTCTTCCCCATTCTCTTAGTCAATTCATCTATTTTTGCATCGAACACTCCTACCATCACGGTCCCCTCTGGGAACTCTTGCCACCTCTTCATTAACCGGTCAATTCGTATATTACAAAAAGGACAAGATGAGAATCTAAAGAAGGTGAAAATCACTCTCTTACCTTTCATTAGAGACATATCAAATGTAGTTCCATCAATACTTGGCAATACCATTGAGGGGGCTGAGTCCCCTGTCTTTAGTTTGGGCATGATAGTGCGCAAAAAAAAGGATTTAATATCGTTACGATTTTGAATCCACGTCAGACGATATTTTCATAATCAGAAAAATTCACCAAATCGCATGGCAGATGTGGGGGGCCCTCTCTCATATTACTGGCGAATGTTCTCAAACGTTGATTTTGAAAATGGAACTTTCATGGGGTACTGGAATTTACTTGCTATATTCAGTATCCTTTCATCGATTTTCCTAATATTTCTTTCATACCTAGTATTACGAGCAGGACCTAAAAAAGCAAAAAATCGTTTTATGGCCTTGATGTTATTTACAGAATCCCTCAGATGTGCAACATCAATGCTTTTCTGGCTTTATGGATGGCCTGAAAGCTTCTTGGTGGTCCTAGAACCAGCACGGGTGGTTTACTATACCATGTCCTTACAACTTTTTATTCTGTACATGATGGCTGCAACATTTTACATTGAAAAACAATGGGCGAAACAAATTTCAGGATTCTTTAGAATCCATGGATTATACTTGTTGCCTATGTTTTGTTTAGTAATTATTTTGATTAGCAGTGAACTCTTTGGAGGTAGAACTGCTGCAATCGGGGATATAAGTTGGGTTTACTGTCAAGAAACAGGTGTTGGGTATGGCACTACAGCATCTGGAGCAGAGTTACCATTTGATGTCTCATGCTCCTCAAGATATTCAGCTCTTTATCCAATAACAATGTCAACCGTTGCAATAGGTCCTCTTGCTCGTATTCTTCTGTTTATACCGCTTATTGGCGCCATCATTGCAATGATTTCTGTGGGAAATTCACAGAAAAGAATTAGAGAAAGTGGTGATTCAAGCCTTATTGGCGAAGTTCGTGCTGTACGTTTAGGATTTATCGGAAAGACAGTTCTCCAGATTTCTTCTACCTTGGCTCTTTTCACCATAATTGGGATCCTTGGACAATCGCCCTCTATAGAAACGAGTGTATTTAACGAGGCATTGGAGGTTCCAATACTATTGATTGCAATAGGGCCACTGATACCAACAACTGTTGTTCTCGCTGCGCTTTTCGAAGGACTAGTTTTCACATATGCAGTTATCAAAAACGACATGTTCGGAATCGATGAGACCTTACGAAAAACCTTCATTACAGCCACATTTGCAGGCTCAGGAGCAGTTCTATTCTTGATAAGTACGGAAGCAATGGAATCTATATTTGACCGAGGTTGGATAGGTGGGGTAATTATTGGTTTACCCTTGATTGTATTAAGAAAACCTATCTTTAACAGGCTATCAAAATTTTCAACAAAAATATTACCTGAATCACATACCAATGAAGAATTAGGTTATCTCGAGATGTATTCTCTTGCGAAAAAAGATGGAAAAATAACGAAAAATGAACGCTCAATGTTAGATCTCCAAGCAAAGTCATACGGAATTAATTCTGAACGAATAAAGTACTTAGAATCATGGTTTGATGAGGAAGATATCTCTTCTGATTCAGGAACTACTAATCTTTCTGAAAGATTTGGCAAGAGTGGAATCAATTTAATGTCTGTATTTGGAACCACTGGTGAAGCTCCAATTGATGAAAGAGAGATAAGAGAATCATTCTCATTGATGGATACTAACAAAGATCGGCTAATTTCTCCTGATGAATTTTTTACTTCTCCTGAGGTATCAAAAATGCCTCAAGATTCACGCATGGAAATGTTTGATGAAATCGACGCTAACCAAGATGGATATTTACAATATGAAGAATTTAAAAAAATGGCCCAAATTACCGAGGCACAAATTTTATCCGAAGAACAGCAAGACGAAAAAATACCTTCTTCGGTTGAGATATCTGAACTGAAAGTAACCAAACAATGGACAGACGAAGGCGGATATACTTGGAGAAAAATGAATGATAATTCAATCCTTTGGTGGGATGGAAAAGAATGGAAACCACTAGAGAAACATTAGTTTTCTGTGAACAAAACGGCAAGAGTAACAATTGAAAACTCCCTACCTCTACAAATCTCTGATGTACCGTACCAAGAACCCGGCACTCAATGACATGGTCTTTGTTTTCAAAGGAATGTTAGATGATAAAATGACGATCCAAGGTGTGGTTGAGAAGGGGGCTATTACTTTTGCAATTATGCTATTATCGGGATTAAGCATCTGGGGTTTGGCACTAACAGGAAGCCCTGAACTTGCATTCACGCTTAGTATTGTAGGGTGGGTATTCGGATTCATTTTCTTTTTCGTAATGTTGTTCACAGGTCTAGCCGATAATCCGATAGCAGTACTAACTTATGCGGCTCTTCAAGGATTATTCTTAGGAGGGACTACTCTTATTTTTGAATCAGTATATCCTGGTATCGCAATTCAAGCCTTTTTAGGAACTACAGCAGTATTCGGAGGTATGTTAATTATCTATAGAACAGGAGTTATACCCGTTACAGAAAATTTTAGAATTGCCTTATTTAGTGCGATGTCAGCGATTTTCATGATTTACATGTTGACACTGATACTCAGTATATTTGGTATCGAAATTCCATATATTCATTCAAATGGTCCAATTGGAATCGGATTTTCGGTGTTAGTGATAGGATTAGGAGCATTTTGCCTCGCATCTGATTTTGATTTTGTTGAAAGAGGAGTAGAAAATGGGGCTCCTAAATCTATGGAATGGAGAGCAGTGTTCGGATTAATGGTCACACTAATTTGGATATACTTAGAGATGCTTAGACTACTGGCTAAATTGAATTCACGTCGATAATCCCTCAGGATAGAAGCAATTCTTCAAGCATCATGACTCAACCGGTTTCAATATGGGCAACCATGTTGTAGCCATCACTGGAGCCTCCGGAGCCAGGTATGGAGTCCGCCTAATCGAAATACTGCATGGTATTGGACATGATATTCGTCTGATTATTAGTCGAGAAGGAGCAATTAACCTGAAACTAGAATGCGATATCGCTCCTGAAGAACTCGCTGATAAGTATGGATGTACTATTGAAAATAATCAAAATTTAGCTGCTAAATCAGCAAGTGGTTCTGCGAAGATAGACTCTGTGATTGTCTGTCCTGCTTCAGGAACTACAATTTCTAAGATTGCAGCAGGTATTTCTGATAATCTAGCAACTAGAAGTGCAATTGTTGCACTGAAAGAAAGAAGAACACTCATTTTGGTGCCGAGAGAAGCCCCATATGCTACCGTTCATCTAGAAAATATGACTAAAATCTCTCAGTGGGGAGGAGTCATTCTCCCGGCTAGTCCAGGATTCTACAATAATCCATCTACTATTGAAGATCTAGTGGACTTTGTTGTTGCTCGAATTCTTGACCAAATAGGAATTGATAATGACCTTACTGCTCGATGGACGGGTGACGAAGTAAAATCAGAATAATTCCACTCATTTTCTGAATGGTTTCAAATCGAACCATTGTTACACACCATCAATGGACGACATCAACAAATGGACTGTCGCACAACTCAAGAGTGAGTTGAAGCTTAGGGGATATCCAGTTAGTGGTAATAAAAAAGAACTTTTCGAAAGACTCCATAATCCTCCAGAATATCAAGAAAAGGCAAAACCAGGGAATGATGGATATCTCACAATCCTTGCTTATGCTTTCGTTAATACACCATTTATGCCATATCTTGTAGTATCTTTACTGTTTTTAGCAGGAGGAGGGGTGATATCTTACTTAACTTCAGAACCTATACCGGATTACGAGTTAATTGAATTTGATACTGATCGAACTCGTTCATTTGCTCAAGATTTAGTGGATTTAGGTCATCCTGAATGGGGTGGTAGAATGAGCGGGACGATTGAAGAGGCTGCGGCTGCTCAATCAATTAAACAAAATTTCACGGATGCAGGCATGGGTGCAACCATTGAAACATTCAGTGTTCCAATGTTTGAGATTCTCGCAAATCCTATATTGAGAATGTGCCAAACAGGAGGTATCATTCCTCCTTTTGATCCATGCGGTCCGTCTGATTTAGGATCGACCATTACCGAATTTACACATCTTGAGCAATTTGTAATCCAAGGATATAGTGGAACACAACAAATTAATTTCGCGCAAAATATTGAAGTGATTGACTTAGGAAATGGTAGCGAAAATCAGGATTGGGATTCCGCATCTGGAAATGTAGGAATGGTTTGGGGAAGAGGAGATGTTTCAGGAAATACCGATTTATTCCTCAGGGCGCAAGAAAGTGATTTATTCGCACTTATCCTTGTAAATGAAAGACAAAATTGTGACGAACTAATCAGTGGAGAATGCGTTCCTTACTTCAAAACAGTTGATGTAACTAGATTCGAAACTATGCCTGCAGGAATTGCTTTCCTAATGGTATCTAAGACCGTAGGTCAAACAATTTCGAATGAAATAATAAACGGGACCCAAAGACTTGGGTTAGATGTTAGAGTAGATAATGAGGGAACGAGGGACATTTCAGTACCATGTGGGGTTATACCAGGTTTATCAGATGATATGATTATTTTTGGAGCACATCACGATACAGTATACAATAGTCCAGGAGCTGTAGATGATTCGTCCGGAACCGCTACTGTGTTAGAATTAGCGATGCAATTCGGAGCGCTGTATAACGAGTTGGGAACTCCTGAATATACAATAAAATTCTGTACATGGGGAGGAGAAGAAGAAGGACTGTTTGGATCTAGTGCCTGGGTTAATGCCCATCAAGAGGAACTAAGAAATCATCTCAGATTTTATGTAAACTTAGACATGAATCACGTGGATAGAGAAAGAAACAATGGAGTAGTTCTATTCGGGAATAATCTAGATGACATGGAACATATTTACAATATTCATTCAAAATTTGTCGAAGAATTTCCCAGTCTTGCATCGTCTTATAGTGCGGAAGTAAGAATTGTAGAATCAAGTGATATGCCTACCAATAGCGATCATGCTCCTTTTGTTTACGATCTAGATCCAGGTGGAGAGTATGGAAATGCAATGGTATGCTATGGCTCAGGAAGTTTGGAATACCACACATATCTTGACACGATGGATCGCTTCAATGAAGAATCACTTGCAGTTAGTGGAATTATTTTTGGTTCATATGCGAGATGGTTGGCATGGGGATAGCATGATTAGCGCGGAGGCAAGTCATATCTTGGTTGCTTCCAAAGGGGAAGCATCTACAATAAGAAATCATATTATCAACTCAAAAAAGCAGTTGAAAGAATTTGAAAAAAGAGCGCGGAAGCACTCCACCTGTCCATCTGCAAGAAGAGGAGGAGATCTGGGTAAATTTGGAAAAGGGCAAATGGCAGCAGGTTTTGAAATTGCAATTAAAAAAATGGAAGTTGGAACAGTTAGTGAACCAATAAAAACTCGATACGGATACCATCTAATTTGGCTCCATTCAAGAATTGATTAATCAACGTCCCCAAAGATGTAATTCATTTTCTTTGATAGCGTATCGTACAATTTTTGTTCTTTTTCCAGATAGTGGCCAAGGAACCTGAGTTAATAGTTCATTCAACTCATCATGGGTTAATTTAGCCAGACGTTGTCCAGAACGTTTGAGATGTTTTTCACAAATAACCGACCAAGGTAAGACCAAGATTTCATCAACTCTCAAAAATGGTAATAAAGAAGACAAAAAGGATTTCTCCGAAATAAGATTGTGTCTCCTTTCGTCAATTATTTCATGAAAAACTAATTCTAAAGATGTGATTGAATCCGTGCTTTTCTTACGATTCGAGTTACGGTTTTGCCCTCCTTTTTTTTGTTGATTTTTGTTAACCTTTGTCCCAAATTTAACTACTGGAGGAGTCTCATTACGATCTACTTCAATTTCAGGACCCATTCTAGAGAATATATCTATCCAAGCATTATTACCAAACCCTGCTTCATCTCTAAGTTCTCTCTTTGATACTTTTCTTCCGGTAGATTTTGCAATCAGGTTAGGAATATATGTTCCTAACTTCGAAACAGGCATTGGGAGTTTAGCATGTTGAATTATTGAAGATTTAACAGTACCTTTAGTGATTTTATGGATACTATTCTTTTCCTTTTTAGATCTGGATTTCCTGTCTCGTTCAACTGGTTTAGGCTCGTTTTCGTCATTAGAAATTTTGATTGCATGTTCTGGGATTGAGGTTTTCTCTTCAGCAGGCATTACAAAATTTGGATCTGGTATGAAAAGTTCACCCGCTATTGAAAACATCATTCGATGTGTCGCTTTGGACCCACCACAATATCTTGATGCTTGTTTACCTAGTCTGTCTTTGTGATTTCTGAATAAATCGTTACTTACAATCACTCCTTTGAGTTGAATTGCTAAATCAAGGATGAATGAATCATCGTCAGTTCCTGACGGTGCTTGAACAAAATGAACTCTTTCGTGTGCTTCGTATGCCGAAACCCATTCCATATTCGGAAACGCGCGTTTTCCTGACATTCTAAATTGAGCAAGTACTGGATACAATGTATGTCCATCGGGCAATAGTTTGTCAATTGCTGCCCTCAATTGGTTTCCGTCTCCTGATGAATCAACACCCTGTCGGGCAATATTTGCTCCATCTAATATCAAATTCATCTGAGGTGCCCCCAGAAAATTTCCAATATGCCTAGCATGGATTGAGTGTATTGTTTTCTATAAATCAGGGAATCACCCCTCTGGACCTCAGGAGTTGTCGCAGTACACCAAAAGGGCCCTGCAAGCAAACATCACTGGCAACTAGTGCTACGGTCATTACTTCGTCTCAAGCATTCCATTTGAATGCATGGGAGTTAATTTCAGCTACTGATATGTGCGAATAAAGCAGAATAATCGGGTTCAATACCAGGATTATCTGCGTACCAAGCATATCCTATTGTTCCATCTTCTTCAATTAAAAATACTGAACGCTGGGCTACTGTATAACCATCTATAGCAAAATTTTCGAATGTAACTCCATATGCAGAGATTACCTCTCTGTGGACATCAGAAAGTAAAGGATAGTTGATTTGATTAGCTTCTCTGAATGCATTATTGGAAAATGGAGCATCTACAGATATTCCTAACACTTGAACGTTCGTTGATCCGAGAGCGCTGTGGCGATCATTGATTGAACATGCTTGATTTTTACATACTCCAGTGAAGGCAGCAGGATAGAATGAAAGAATCACTCGACTACCTGCGAATGATGAAAGGGTTACTTCATTCTTATCTTGGTCTTTCAGTGTAAAGTCAGGGGCGATGTCGCCAATCTCAACCATATTCCCTCGGACTGACATTAGGCTCATGAAGAATACGTTTAGAGATAAACTGAAAATTTCCATGATTTACAGCGTTGCATTGATTCAGTATGAATACTTAAGAGTAATAATGGCAGACATAGGGGACCTTGTTTTTACAGCGATAGGGATTTCAAGGGATAAACAAGAAGATACCCTCGGCATAATGCCTTCAAGAGATACCGTAGATGAGATAGTTAGAGGATTTATGACCAATGCAGAAGATACAGAAATAGTAGAGATTCGAATAGAATCTTGGATAATTGGACAAATAGGATCTGAAGCAAAAAATGTAGTAACTAATCACTTTAGAGACGCATGTCCAATTTGTACAAGAACTACTTTTTGGGTTGAGGGGGATGAAACACGTGCTTTTTGCCACCATAGACTTTGTAGGGCTTGGATTGAACCGAATACCATTGATAAAAACAGAATAGATTGCGGATGGCCTGCATCTCAAAGGACAGAAGCTTGTGAAGACTTTGATGAGGCTAAAATTGTCTTAACTAGAATGAGAGCAGGAGCAGAAGCAGAGATGCCATCTGAATCTAGTGTCACAGATGGAAGTGAGTTCTAATCACATTCTATTTGGTGCATCAATCCCTAGTAATTCTAACCCAGTAAATAAAATTCTAGCGGTTGTATCACAAAGAAGAAGACGACTATTTTTGATTGAAGTTTCTTCTATATTCAAAACAGGACAATTTTCATAAAAAGAGCCGAATGAAGATGCGATTTCATGAAGATGGATGCAAATTCGATTGGGCATTAGGTCGATTGCAGCCGATTCAACAGCATCAGGAAATGAAACTATTGAACGAGTGAGTCGACTCTCATATTCATTCGTTATCAAAATAGGTGAAGACTTCCATTCATCACTATCTACTCTTTCAAAAATACTCTTTATTCTAGCATGAGCATATTGTAAATAAGGAGCAGTATCCCCCTCAAATGACAACATACGAGTCCAATCAAACATGTAATCTCTGGTACGATCGGTACTAAGGTCAGCATATTTTACCGCACCAATACCTACCGCTTTGGCTATTTTTTCTCTCTCAACACCAATTAAATTTGGATTTTTATCTCCAATGACTTCACTAGCCCTTGATACTGATTCCTTTAGTAAATCTACGAGTTTTACTGCAGAACCTGAGCGAGATTTCAGAACTTTACCATCATTGCCAAGAACTGATCCAAAATTCACATGCACGGTGGAATTTGACTCTTTCAGTAAACCTGCTTGATATGCTACAGAGAAAACCATCTCAAAATGACGAGCTTGGGGGGTACCAACTACGTACAGAAGGTCGTCAACTTTCAATCGTTCAACTCTATCAATAATACATGCTAAATCGGTAGTAGCATAGTTGTATCCCCCATCTCCTTTTCTAACAATCAGAGGTAATGGTTCCCCATCACGGTTCAAATGCCCTCCTGGAAATACAACATCAGCACCATCACTATTTTCCAGAAGGCCCTGCTTACTCAACCTAGAAACAACGTCAGGTAATAGGTGGTGATAAGCGGACTCGCCCATTAGATCATCGTCGACTAGTAGTACTCCAAGTAAGTCATAAACTTCATTGAAATAACGTGTTGATTCGTCGACTAATACTTGCCATAATCTAATTGTTTCTTTATCTCCTCCTTGTAAAAGAACTACTCTCGCTCTTGATCTATCTGCAAAGGATTCATCGCTATCGAATTTGTTTCTTGCAGTTTTGTAAAATCCATCTAAATCTCCAACACTCAATTCATTCTCACCACTACCTTCCCCCATGTCCAACAAATGTTCAATAAGCATTCCAAAGGGTGTTCCCCAATCGCCAATATGATTTTCTCGGATTACAGTGTTACCCAGAAACTCTAAGATTCGGGTGAGAGAATCTCCGATTACAGTAGATCTAAGATGTCCCACATGCATTTCTTTTGCAACATTAGGAGAGGAATAGTCAATAGCAACTTTTCTTGGACTCAACGAAAGAGGTATCCCTAATCTTTTATCCTTACAAATTTCTCTACATGTCTCTTCCATCCATAAATCTGTAGCTTTCAAATTAACAAACCCGTTAACTGCCGAAATATTAGCAATTTCATCGAGTAAAGGAGCCAATGTTGAAGATAATTCTTCTCCAATTTCTATTGGTGATTTCTTTAAAATACGAGAAAGCGAATGGCATGCTATCGCTAAATCTCCATGGTCAGATACTGTTGCCTTACCAAGTAAATTCTCTCCTTCATCTATTGGAATACCTAATTCAAACATAGCCTTAGTAATTGATGGTAATACAGAATTATACAATATCTTCAATATATCAACTCCAAGAATACCTTAAAATTGCCCCTAGACCGCCAAATGCCGTCAACAAAGTTTGACCTTCTTCACTATCTGCTGAAATTAAAGTCACCTTAGCAGAAGTATGAGATGCGAGTAAAGTCAACTCATCGATGAGAGAGATAGTCTCGTCTTTTTTCAATGATATCCTATCGCTAGAAGCATCACACGAAGAGCATGAACTTGGTGAATTGCCTAAATCTTCCGTCTTCTTCCACTCATGTTTACAGAGATTACAAATGTATGTTTTCCTCATTTTCTTCAGATCTTCGCTCAGTAATAATGTATCTACTGCTCCCGCATCTAATGCCTGACGAATCAGAACTTCACCATAGGTTGCCTTTGGAGCGATTCCATTTAATTCCATTAAAAAACGATCGACTATTTCTCTCTCGCCGTCTAAAGCAATTCTATCCATTAAAGAACCGGCTCTTTGAACCAATTCTCTAAGTCCACTTTCGTTCGAGTATCCAACATCGAAATATGGTTCTCGGATTTTCTTAGCAATCTCATGATGAAAATATCCATGCTTTACAACATAATCCTTGGTTGCACCTGGTCCTCCGATGATGATTCCTTGAATATCATCAAGATATTGAAGCCAATATTCACAGGCTAATTCAGTAGATTTTTTGAAGAATTTATGAGCTGCTTCTTCAATTAATCTCTCAAATCTCTGAGCAGACTGGCCACCCTGACGATGTTTTCCCATTATATTAGAACGCATTTCTTCTTGACAATGTATCCTTCTTCCACTCGCTATTCCGTATGCACATTCTCCTCTATCAATTACAAATAACCCATATGACGTTTTATCGATTAACATCTCTTCT
Source organism: uncultured Candidatus Poseidoniales archaeon (assembly GCA_964598735.1). Lineage (GTDB taxonomy): Archaea > Thermoplasmatota > Poseidoniia > Poseidoniales > Thalassarchaeaceae > MGIIb-N2. Next base: position 10,669 of record CAZRCY010000013.1, on the reverse strand, counting down.
AGCTGAGAAATTTCAAATGTAGAATCGCATCTATAGCGAAAGGATTGGATTTGTTCAGGTGGACTATCCACAACGATATTCATCAATCTAGTCTTATTGTTTCCAACAATAACATGACCTACGAAAAGGGCAATTCCATTCTCTCCTGCATTCCCATATCGATTTAGTGTAGAAATTGCAGATTCGATAGCATCGGTAACATGTTTTTTAGTCGATTTAGACTTAATATTTTGAGCCTGTCCAAGTTCTTGACTTAATTGACCCCTAACATCTGAAATCTGTTTATCTGGAGGAATAATTACAGTCACTAATTCGGTACCCATCCCCCTCATACCTTGTAAATCTGTAATGGCATTCTTCAGACGTAAACGCCGTTGTTGCATCTCAATATCATCGGACAACGGCTCGCCTCCAACCAACGGTCCCGAAACACGCATTTGAACCCTGTTCATTAAAAATAATGTCAAAAGAGCCAACGAATTCAAGGGCTTCACTCATAACTGGAGGCAGATGGGGATACGAGTCGCCACACTAGGAGGCAGTCTGCTGAGACCAGAAGTGGAAGATAGACATGAGTGGTTAATTGGGCTATGTAAGGCGGTAAATGATGTTATTTCATCCGGGTACAAACTATCTTTAGTGATAGGAGGGGGAGCTCCTGCAAGAGAAGGAATTCAATTAGCAAGACCGATTCTTAACACCAATATTGAAGCCTTAGATAGAATTGGTATTGCTGCAACCAGACTCAATGCAACAATCGTTGCAGAGGCACTAATAGAAAATGGAAATGATGTTTCTCACCTAATTCCAACTAACATCCAAGATGCTGTTGAATATTCGAAAAATCATGACATAGTAGTAATGGGGGGGACCGAACCCGGACACACTACCGATACAGTAGCAATTCAACTAGCAAAAGAACTAGGAGCAGAATGTTGTATTATTGCAACAAATGTTGGGTACGTATACTCGTCAGACCCTAGAATAAATGAAGATGCAAATAAATTTGAAACAATGACTCACGAAGAATTATCAGAAATTGTCGGTCCAGCAGAACATCAAAATGCAGGTCGATCTGGAGTGATCGACCCAATCGGAGCAAGTATCGCAAAAGACGCACAATTGAATCTGGCTGTATTAGATGGAAGAGACATAGAACGCCTCAGAGCAGCATTAAACGGCGAATCGTTTGAAGGTACGAACGTGGAGGGATGACCATGGCAAAGGGCTCTAAGATGGCTGACCGGATTCGGTCAAACGTCGACAAGGTTCGAAGAAATTCTAAATCAGAGCTGAAATCTATCCCCCCTCATAGGCACTGTGTTGTTTGCAGAGCGGTTATCAAGATAGATGCTGACCCTCCAGTTTGTAGCAAGCAAGAATGTATAGAAAAACATCGTAAAAACGAAAGATCGAGAAAGCAACTTTCAATTTTGATGTATATTTTCCCCGCTATTGCAATATTACTAGTAATCCTAAATGTAACTCAAGGAGGAGCAGCATGACTTCAATAATGATGAGAATTCTGTCTCTACTTCCTATGATAACAGCCGGCCTTTGTAGCATATTTTTGTTGATTAGTATCATAGGAATCCAAGTACCAGAGCAAGAGCAAAAAGTACCTCTAATCCCATGTGGGATTCCGGGTTTTGAAACTTGTCCAGTGGGGATGGCAGAAGACAACTTAAGTATACCTTGGGGGATGGTATTCCTCGATTTAGATGCAAATGTCCAGTGGGATCGTGGAGATGTAGCATGGGTCGGGATTGTTGAAGCAGAGTGGGCTAATGAAGATAATTGTCCTCCAGATGACAATGGATTAACAGACTGTGAAAGTACAGATTTTGAATATTTATCAGGGGGACCGGATTCTGATGGTTCTTTTGTCCATTCTCTGAGTCCAGGAGATACCAGATTTGTAACCGGTGGAAAGGAAGGAAGTTTGGATCTTTCAACTCAAACCGTTGTTGTGGACATCACTGTATCTCTATCATTTTGGGTAGAAATTTTACTAATTCTGGCTATTCTTGGCCTAGGTGCAAGTGCTTTTGACATGAATTTCCCAATTTTAAGTAATATTTTCTCAAGAGAAGAATAGATTTTCAGATTACAACGCGTTAAGAACCCATTAGGTGTGAGACAATTATGGACGAGGTGAGGTGCGAAGGATGTGGGAAAAAAATCGATGTCTCTGCACTCAGACCTAGTTACGGTGGATTCGATGTTTATTGCACAATTTGTGGACATGTTACTCATATAGATCCTTGATTATTCAGGTATATGTTTTCGAGGCCATCCCTCTGGCAATGACATTCTATCATCAATAACGTCTGCTCCAATTATTTCAATAAGATGAGAGCGCAGGCTATCTAATCCCCATCCTTCAGTAGCGCTTATTGCAATATTTCCTGATTTAGGATTGTGTAAATCACTTTCATTCAAACCTAAAAGATCCATTTTTCCATCGACTAACACAACTGGAGTATCATCCAAAAGATATCTTACTTCGTCAAGAAGATTAAGTTGAGATTGCATAGAAGTACCACCTTCTTCTGACGGATCTAATAGAAATACAGCAACTGATCCTACATTCTCCAGAGCAGCAATAGCTTGCATTTCAATTTCATTCCTTTCAATCATTGGTCGATCTAATAACCCAGGTGTATCAACCATCTGATATTTTCTTCTCCTATGTTCAAAATGTCCAACGTGTAATGTCTTTGTCGTGAATGGGTAAGAGTTAATCTCTGGCTCACCAGTAGATAGAGAAGAAATTAGTGCAGATTTACCAACGTTTGGAGAACCTGCAACAACAATACATGGATCAGTGGCATCAATTGTAGGAAATTCTCGCATAATATTTCTTGCATCATTCAACCATGCTAGTTGGGGACCAATTTGCCTAAGGATAGATGCACATCGGCCATAAATATGCTTTCTCCTGTCATGGAATTCTTCGATGCTGCGATGTTTAGCCATTCTACTTTGCCCTTCCCGATTTAATTCATTGATTTTATCAGCAGCCCATTGAATACCTCCTAAATTTTGTTTAAACTCATCACGGCCTACCGCGGCGTCTACTAGTGCTGCATCAAATGAACTCAGACGATCAAGACTAGGCCATTTAGAAACCCATTTTCTCAGAGTACTTTCCAGAATATCACAAGAGGATTGGATCATTGCAAGCATCTGCTTTCTTACTCGATGATATTTATCTGGATCATCGACAAGGTTAGCTTTCTTTGTGGCCGCAGAGAACGCTTTATCCATTAATTCATCAGGTTGGAGAACTGTCGGAATTTTACGCCAATTTACTGCGACCATGACCCCACCTCGGATTAAGGGGGAAGTCTGGCACTCTTGAAGACCATCCTCCAAAATACGAATTAAACCCAATGCGACGGTTCATAGAGGGTCCTAAGAGTCGGCACACATGGCGCGAGAACTGCCTGTGTGGGCTCAAAAAGAATTAGGGAAGATGGGAATCGATGACGCGTCCTCATTTGGGGATGAACTATATGGCCCCATTGCCGATAGAAAATCAGGATTGCGTAGAGATGATCTTGTAGAGATTTTATTAGATGCAAGATCCATCTCAGGAGAAATTGATCCATGGATTCGAGGGAGACTTATCTCATCTCATAAATCATCAATTGAAATTCTTGATGATGAGGGCAGATTTAGAGCGATAGCAAGGGAAGTTGTAGTAGAAATTCGTTTGATAGCTCACACTCGACCCTTATATATCGATGATGAAGAATTGATGACGTATGAACGATCAGAAGCAAGAAGAAGAAGTGAGATTCAAGAACAAGTCGAGAAATTAGCATCAAACAGTCATGAAAGTCATCAATGGGGATAATATGAATCTACACGAAAAAAAATGTATAGCCTGTGAAGGTGGAGTTCCGCCATTAACTCACGATGAGATTGAACCATTATACTCCTCCTTAAATCCAGAATGGGAGGTCATAGATGCACATCATTTACGACGAGTTTGGACTTTTGATGATTTCGCTACTGCTCTAATATTTCTTAATTCAGCAGCCCAAATATGTGAAGATGAATTCCACCATGCTGATTTTGAAATTGGATGGGGGAAAGTAAGTACTGTGATTTTTACTCACAAGATAGATGGATTAACAGAATCTGACTTCATCTTAGCAGCTAAATTTGATACTCTGGAATAGGAATCTGCATGAGTAGTTTACAGAATCTTCTTAACAACAGGAGAACTATTTACCATTTTACCAATCAAGAAGTTAAGGATACTGATTTAGAAATTGCTTTTGAGGCAGCAAGTAATGCGCCATGCCATAAACAAACTCATCCGTGGAATTACTATGTTCTTGGAGAAAAAACAAGAGAATCTCTGTTACCAACTGTAGTCTTACTTGCAGAAGAGAAACACAAGAAAAAAAGAGGTCCCGAAATAAGATATGTTTCAAAGGCAGTATCCAAAATCATGGACGTCCCCGTAATCATTGCTGCAACGACAAAACTCTCACCAGATGACTCTTTTCGAGAAGAAGAAGACTATGCGGCTACCGTTTGTTCGCTTCACAATCTAGTCCTATCATTATGGGATTTAGGAATTGGATCACAATGGAGTACAGGTGGAATAACGAGACACAAATCTACATACAAAATCTTGGGAATTAACGAACAAGAAGAGAGAATTATCGGATTTCTGAAAATTGG
>CAZRCY010000013.1:4244-5868 GCA_964598735.1 uncultured Candidatus Poseidoniales archaeon | reverse complement strand
AAATCTTGGGAATTAACGAACAAGAAGAGAGAATTATCGGATTTCTGAAAATTGGTTATCCAAAAGATATTCCAAAAAAAGAAAAGAAAAAGGTATCAGAAATAAGAAAATATCTGCCATAGAGATGATAGAATAATACCTCTTGGCCATGGCATGAGTAGATGGGCATATCTAGGATTGGCAATAATTTCTGAAATAATAGCAACGACTTCTCTAAAGTCAACTGAAGGATTCACTAAATTTCTCCCATCCAGTATTGTGGTGATTGGATACTGTGCAGCATTCTATTTTTTATCACTAACTTTAGATTCAATACCAATTGGAGTAGTATATGCCATTTGGTCCGGAGCAGGAATAGTAGGTATTGCTATTTTATCCTGGATAATTTATGGACAGAATTTAGATTTAGGAACTGGAATTGGTATGGCGTTAATTATCGCAGGAATTGTTGTGATGCATTTGTATAGTAATGTGGATTTTGTGTGATTCAATGGCACATCGAAAACGAGCGGTTTACCCTAGAAAGGGGGGACCGGATGTCATTGAAATAATTGAAGAAGAAATGCCTTCTCTGAAACCTCAACATATCCGTATTGACGTACACTATGCAGGGGTAAACTTCGCAGACTTAATGATGAGAGTTGGTCTTTATGGCGCAGCACCACCATTTCCATTCACCCCCGGATACGAAGTCAGTGGAGTTATCTCTGAAATAGGAAATTCTGTCAAAAATCTAAATGTTGGAGATGCAGTGGTAGCAATTACTCGTTTTGGAGGATATTCTACTATTGTGGATGTAAATCCAGAACAGTGTTTCATCCTTGATGGAGTAGAAGACCTTGTCTCAACGGCTGCAATTCCAGTAACTTACGCTACAGCTCATCATATGCTCGTTCATTTAGGAAAAATCAGGAAGGGTGATTCAGTTTTAATTCACCATGCAGCAGGAGGTGTAGGTTCAGCTGCTGCTCAAATAGCACAGGCAAAAGGTGCGGGGATTTTAGTCGGAACTGCATCCTCAAACAAGAAAGAATTTGTAGAGCAACAAGGAATGATTCATGTTTCCAGAAATGATGATTTTGTTGAGATATCTAGATCTTTAACCAATGGCAAGGGGGTAGATCATGCGTTAGATCCTGTTGGAGGGAAACACCTCATGCAATCATATCGAGCGTTATCGAAAGGTGGTAAATTATACTCTTTCGGGGCGTCTTCGGCTATTCCTGGAAAAAAGAGGAACACGATTGCTGCATTGAAAATGTGGTGGCGAATGCCAAAATTTGATCCTCTAAGAATGATGAATTCAAACAAAGCAGTATTCGGAGTTCACCTTGGAACATGGGAAAATGAAGAGATTATGAGAGAACAAATGGAAGATATTGTTGAAATGTACCGAAATGGAAATCTTACACCTGTAGTTGATTCAATTTTCAAATTAGAGGAGGTATCCAAAGCACATTCTTACATGCATGAAAGAAGAAACAAAGGAAAAATAATCCTCGACTGTCGAGATTAGATTAAGAGTGTTTTTCATGCAGTATCTAGTTCAAACTAAAACACGTAAAATACTGATTGGATTAGTAATCTTAATTCTTCTTATCTCAAGCGGACCTAGATTAAATTC
>CAZRCY010000013.1:0-4144 GCA_964598735.1 uncultured Candidatus Poseidoniales archaeon | reverse complement strand
TGATTGGATTAGTAATCTTAATTCTTCTTATCTCAAGCGGACCTAGATTAAATTCCGATTTGGGTCATGAATGGATGGTAGGTGATGAAAGACCACTAATCATTGCCCATAGAGGAGGTGCCATAATTTTTCCTGAAAACACTATGGTTGCTTTCGAAGGTGCTGCAAAATTAGGAGTAGATGTAATTGAAACGGACTTTCAACTTACTTCTGACAATAAATTAGTTACAATGCACGATGATTCAGTTGATAGGACTACAAATGGAACTGGTTTGGTTAGAGAGATGGATTTAGAACAAATTCAAAATCTAGATGCATCAGCAAATTTCTTAGACATTAACGGTGAAAACCCATGGAATAATACTCATTTACCACCCTTAACTATAGATCAAGTATTGGATAAATTCCTCGACTCTCCCCACAGATTGAGTTTCGAAATAAAGAATGAGGGAATAGAAGGGGAAATTGCTGCTGAAGTAATGTATGAAGCGATACAAATACGTCAAATGGAAAAACGAATAGAAATTGGTTCTTTTCATATTGAATCTCTACATGCAATTAGGAATTTAAGTGAAGGGAGCATAGCCACATCTGGTGCTGAATCCGAGATCGAAAAATGCATTCTTTTCCCAATGATACAATTAGATAGATGGTGGCTTGATCCTGGGCCTGCTTCCGTTCTCCAAATACCAATGGAATGGAGTGGAATTAATTTAGCAACTAAAGGGATTGTTGATAGAGCACACCAACATGGTCAAGCGGTCCAATTCTGGACTATTAATGAGAGAGAATCCATGGACCATCTCATCGAAATCGGAGCAGATGGGATCATGACTGATGACCCTGTCCTTCTCAGAGAAGCTATTCTAGAAGCTGGTTTTCAATTACCTGAACCATGGGAACACAACGAATCATAGACGAATTGGTCTAGTTGCACCACATGCTTGGCACTTCATTAAAGTGGTTCGCTCTTCCTTAACAAAATGAGTATCTGGAGAATCACATTGATTACACAAAATAAATGATTTCACATAGTTGACAATCTTTCCTCTGATTCTTTTAGGAGGAATTCTACCCTTGAACATCACACGTGCAGATTCTCTAGTTCCTGATGTTCCTAACTCATTGAGTAAAAATTGGTATACATGATTTGGATCTCTATCCATTTTGGAAATTAATTCTGAAAAGTTACGAATTATGGTTTGATTTCCTTCAATTAGAATTTCAGGGTCAGGGAGAGTCCAACGAGCACGCTCACTTATTTCATTCGGGATTTTGTCTCTAGCACGATCTAACAGAGACTCATACTCAAAATCACTCATGGCTATCCGAACCCCAACTCCCATTTCAATATCACCACACATTTAGCCGCTGTATTCATGCACCTAGCCTAAATGTAGAATCCCATGAGTGACGAACTGGTAGTACTTTTCACAAGATTACATCCTGATGCTCAACCTCCAATTCAAGGAAGTGCATTAGCGGCAGGGTGGGATCTTAGAACAGTTGAAAGATGTGAAATAAAAAAGGGGATGTCTACAAAGGTACCTACCGGACTGGCCGTATCAATTCCCCAAGGATATGAGGGACAAATTCGTGCAAGATCTTCCTTAGGGGCTAAAGGAATAATCTTACCGAATGGAATAGGAACTATTGATGCAGATTATAGAGGTCAAATTCATGTCTTAATGACCTGGATTGGAGAAGGTGACTCAATAATTATTGAAGCCGGGGAGAGAATTGCACAGATGGTAATTTCTGAAGTTCCTAAGGTGAGTTTTTTCGAAGTACCGCCTGATGAACTGGGAAGTACCGAAAGAGGCGATGGCGGATTCGGAAGTACTGGTAGATACTAAGGAAACTGACAATTTAGTCGGTGGTTTGAAGTCAAGTGGATTTGACCGCATGTTGGTCAATATGGCGCTGAGCATAGATGAACTCAGAACAAAAGCGAGCGAATTGCGGGAAAAAGGTCTCAATACTCAACAGATTGCAGATGAATTATCTATCTCTCAAACAACTGTAAAATGGTTAATTGAAGAAGGGATCGTTGAGAAACCACCTGACGATATCCGAATTGGTTGGAGAACTATTGGCGCTAGAGCGACCCGGATCGAAGCAATCGGGTTAATACTAGCAGATATTACTGATGAAGAGGGAGGAAATATAGATACTGTAGTTGGGATTAGTATCAATGGTATTGCCTTCGCTCAATCATTAGCAGGACATATTGATGCGGACTTTGCAATTTTTAGATCGGTCGATGGCGAAGGAACAGGGCACCTCTCCAATAAATACGGAAATGTCGCAGGAAGAAATGTTGCGATAATAGATGATGTTTTATCCACAGGTTCAACAATGAGTAAGACAATAGAATCTCTTCGTTCACAGGGTGCTAATGTTACGCTGTGCATGGTTCTAGTTAACAAGACAGAAAGAAATGAAATCGCGGGTGTTCCACTTAGGGGAATTATTAGAGCTGTAAAAGTCTGAGGTACGTAGATGCACTGGGCTGAACGAACTGCTGCTAACCTCTCTCATAGAGGTGATACTCATCTCATTGCAGCAGGGATTACTCCCTCAGGTGAATTTCATATCGGGCATATTCGAGAAATTCTTACCTGTGACATGATTGTTAGAGCATGCAATAATTCGGGACTAAATGCAGAATTACTCTTCATTGTAGATTCGATGGATCCTTTAAGAAAAGTATACTCTTTTCTGTCTGAAGAATATGAAGAATTTATTGGACATCCACTATACCGTATTCCCCCTCCTGATAACGAAGGGAAACCAATTATTGGTTCAAAAAAAAGTTATGCTGAACATTTCCTTGAACCATTTTTACATGCTCTTTCCGAATTAGGGGTAAAACTTAGGATTTCATGGAACCATGCAGAATACAAAAGCGGAAAATTTGAGCGTGCTACTCGTCTATTTCTAGAAAATCGTGAAGAAGTGGCTAGAATTTTGACAGAAGTGTCTGGTAGACCATTGGGTAATGAATGGTGGCCTTATTCCCCTATTGGACATGACGGAAGCTTCGATGGAATTACAATAACAGGATGGGAAGATCCATTCGTAACTTGGATTGATTCTAATGGTAAAAAAGGTAAATCGAATATTGGAACGGACCAAGGAAAATTACCGTGGAGACTAGATTGGCCTGCGAAATGGAATTTTCATGGAGTCTCCTGCGAACCTTTTGGAAAGGACCATGCTGCATCAGGAGGAAGCTATTCTACGGGTAGACAATTAGTTGAAATTCTAGGATCAAAAGCCCCTCATCCTGTACCATATGAATGGATACAACTCAGAGGAATGGGTCCAATGTCAAGCAGTGCAAATATTACTGTAGGCCCCCTAGAAGCACTAGAAATTGTTCCTCCTGAAATATTACGATATCTAATTGCAAGAAACAAACCCAATCGACATATCGAGTTTGATACTGGAGGAGGTTTGTTGGAAATGGCAGATCAATATGAAAGATTACTTGCAACTTGGAAAGGAGATGAACCTCCTGATGAAAATGCCACTGATAGAATAAAAACAGCTTGGAATGTAGATAGAGCAAAGATTTCGCTTAGTCAAATAAACCCCAAAAATGAAAAATTCGAAAAACTCGAATCAAATATCTCATTTCGACATCTTTCATTGTTAGCACAAATAAGATCCCAAAATGAAGATGTATGGGAATCCCTAAAAAATTCTGGACTATTGAAGAATCAACCCAGTAAATCGTTGAAGGATAAATTACGACGAATGAGGAATTGGATATCGTCTGAACACTTTCCAGAAGAATATAAGATTGAAATCCAAAGTGAACTAACCCAAGAGGCAAAAGAGTCAATCAATTCAGGAGATTTGGAATATCTATCCCAACTTCGGGATGCATATCAAAACTGTGATTGGGTAAATTCAGAAATAAATGATAAGATATGTAATTTAGCGAGAGAACATGGAATGCAAATCAGAAGTGCATTTGTTATTTTATATCAAATTCATCTGGGGCGTCCCCATGGTCCTCGATTAGCGGCAGTATTAGCGGAGATCCCTAGAGAGACTGCAATTAATGCTTTGAATCGAGCAATAAATTCTCTTGATTAGCCTGTTGAACCCACACCTATCGGCATCCTTCATATGT
>CAZRCY010000012.1:20318-24750 GCA_964598735.1 uncultured Candidatus Poseidoniales archaeon | reverse complement strand
GATGGGATTACTTCCAATGCTCGAGAAAAAGCTTCCATAGCCAAACGACCACGATTTGAATGTTGTTCGGATGCTGTTCTAATGCTTGAGGATAACGTGGCATATACTGATCCTCCGCCTGAAACTATTTCACCTGAATTAACAACAAGTGTTGTACTACGAATTGCATCATGTAATCCTCTAATCACTTCTTCACCTGCGGTTCCTTCAACCCCTCCAACTACAATAGTTGCTACATTAGATGAGGTCCCTCCGAGTATAGTAATCTCGTCTTCTACTCTATCAGTTGATGATTTTCTAAGGCAATTTATTTCCTTAGCAAAACCAATATCTGTATTGTCCAAATGATGGATGCTTGAAGCAATTACAGAACCCGTCGAGGATGCCAAATTCCTCAATTCAGATTCGTCAAATTCACCGGCTACAAAAACTCCATGACTTGCTAAATTATGAAGGATATCTCGATCTACTTCTCCACCTGCAATAATTGCTTGAATATCCATATCAAGTAATTTTTGAACTAATGATGTTCGAAGTTTTTCTTGTTCTTCAATAAAATAGGATAACTGATCAGGATTTTCAACTTCAATTTCAGCATCTCTTGTCAAACTGCGGGGGGACAGGTCGCCACTGATAACTGCAATGCGAGAATTTTTACGTCTCCCTTCTAATCTATCAAGTAAAACTCGACGACGAACAATGATTCCTTGAATGACACGACTATCATTCAGTCCTCCTGTTCCTTGGAGATACATGGATATATCTTCAGAATTTGCATGGATTTTACCATCCAGTAAACGGGATATTTGAATTGTTGCTACTGAAGCTAAAGAAGAGAATAATCTGATATTTTGTTCTGCTGACTTTCCTCGAAGTGCAGTTTTGGCAATTGATTCGAGGGTTTTTTTATCATCAGATTTTATGGAGATGCTAAAACTTGAAATTTCATTTTCGACAATCTCTAATGCGGCTAAAAAGCCATCAACTATAGTCAGAGGGTGTAATCCCATTCGAATCAGGCGGTCGGCTTCTGCGAGTAATTCTCCACAAAATAAGAGACTGCGCGTCACTCCATCCCCACAAGCATTCTCCTGTGATTCAGCTAAACTGACAAAAGCCTTAGCAGCTGGATGTTTTACCATTAATTCAGCAACGATTTTAGCACCATCATTTGTTACTGCAGTCGTACCATCGGTTTTGTACAGCATTTTATCTAATCCTCTAGGGCCGAAAGTAGGTTTCAGTATATCAGCAAAAGCGCGTGCTGCTGCTATCATTTTCTCCTGAACTGCTGTTCCACTGGAGATAGTAGTCTCTGGGCGAACAATAACCACAGGAGGGGTTCCTTCACCTTCGGACATGCAATTACCAATACTCCCGACTAAGACATGTTTCAAGAATCATTCCGATGACAAATTGCCCAAGATTCTTTAAAATCTGGTTTGGGAAAATAATTAATTCAACTACCTTCGGGCAACCTAGCTATCCAATTTCATGTTCATCGAAAGTTCTAGTGATATCATCCGAGGATGTTAATTCAACTTTTGTGGCTTCTAATTCTAATTGCTCAGATTCTGAATTGGTTTCTTCAGTCAATTTCTTTTCAAAATAGATTTTTCATCTTCTACGTCGTCTTCCTTTTCCTTTGCCTTTTTTCGATCTCTTTGAACTTCCGCTTGATTCCCAAGAACGTAAGGCTGTTGATGGGTCAAAGCCATAATCTCTGAGATGATTTTGTTGATCTAGAATTCTACGCACTGAATGTGATAGTTCTTTGTATCCCTTTACTTTTAGTCGAACTCCTCCAACTTCTTCTTCTAAAGCACGAATTGAATCTCCCCCTGGTCCAACAATTGCTCCAATAGCACCTTCATCAACATAAATTTCAGCTGTTGATTCTCCAGTAAATATCACATGATGGACGTGAACTCCTGTGAAAGATCTTGCCAATCGTTTCAATTCTTCTGCAGCTAATTGTCGAATTGGACTTGACTTAGTTGGGTCATCAGAGCCCGAAACAGGTACTACAGCAATTTCTGAACCAAATGCAAACATTTCATGAGTCAATTCTCCCGAGGGAAATTTACGAATTTCAATCACTGGTCGTGAGAGATCAGATTCCATTCCTGTAGGGGCTCGAACGACCATCTGTAACTCCAGAACTTGGAACACTTTGCCCTTCTCAATATGAATTACTGTATCAAGAACTTGAGAAATTAGACCAAGTTCTACTTTTCCAACTAATCTTTGAATCGCTTCAAGTCCACTATTTGCATGAGTTACGCCAAGTAAACCAACTCCGGCCAATCTTACGTCAGAAAATATTCTGAAATCATTTGCTCTTCTTACTTCATCATAAATTACAAAATCAGGTCTTACTAAAAAGATAATTTCAGCAGTCTTCTCTAAATCTCCCTCCAGAGGAGCGTACTGAGTAATCCTCTGGGCTACTTGTAAATCACGAGGGGCTTCCATGGTCTTTACCATGGCACCAATTTCTAGATCCAAATGGTCAGCAATAGCGGTTGCAAAGGTACTCTTCCCTGAACCTGGTTTTCCAACAACAAAAATTCCTCTATGATGATCTGAAAGTCTATCAATCAAGTCTTGATTGAGATCATACTCTTGCAAACTGAGCCGAGCAACCGGACGGACGACCGTGATTTCCCAAGCGTCTGAGAATGGTGGAGATGCACAAGTCACTCTTAGGTCACCGATTTGAAGAATAGTACATCCAACTCGCTCAATTTCCACAAAGCAATCGGATCTGTCTTGATTACTAGTTACAATCTCTTTGAGATGAGTTGCCAATGATTCGACCTGTCCTTTACTCCATATACTCTCTTCTAATTCTACGAGACGGATTTCACTAATATGTCCACACTTGACTCTGGGAGGGCAGTCTGCTTTGAGAAACACTGTACTAGTGGTATCATCTGAAAGTAATGATTCAAGTTCATCTGGTAGCGAAGGGTGGTCACCAAACGATGCCATATGCAAGAGGGGGGATCGAAGGTGTTTGAATCCGACGTACGTAATTTCGTTCAAACATCAGTTGGAGTGAGAATATCGAAGGTCCATTTCCACAATAATGTTGATGTTATTGCAGTAACTATTGCTCCAGAAACTGGGAATGAAAAGGTAATAAAAATCTGATATTGAATAATAGTTGCAATACTGTAACCAATAAAATTTGTAATTTTAGTAGATGAAATATCGAAGTTTTTTGTTAATAATGTGGTTTTTCTCATTGATTGGATTAAAACACCCACGATTCCTAAAATGATTAGATGTCCAAAAATCCATCCAAATGTTGGACCAAAGGCCACGTCTAGTTGAGTGCCGAAATCACCAAGTAGAGGTGCCGCGAGGTCAACAGTTGCCATAACATGTTCCACTTACTAACAATTCTTGAAGACTCGCATTAAATGATGATGTAAACCACAACAAACTATACGCTTACAATTTTTTTAATACTCATGAGACGAGGTCTGGTTGTCCTCTTGATTTTAGTTGGACTGTTGTTCATTTCTTTACCTGTTCAAGCCCAAGATCTTGTTGAGGAGGAAGGGAATGTGATAATCGATATTGTCTTACCAATAGCATTAGCATTCATCATGTTTTCATTGGGATTAGGGCTAACTCAGGCTGACTTTTTCTTGGTATTTACAGAACCCAAAGCCTTCGCAGTTGGGGTATTCAATCAAATGATTGTACTTCCAATAATTGGATTTAGTGTTGTGATTTTATCTGGATTAGATGGTGAGCTAGCAGTTGGACTAATGATTTTGGCATGCTGTCCAGGCGGGGTTACCTCAAATATTCTAACGAAATTAGCAAAGGGAGATACGGCTCTTTCTATATCCTACACTGCTGTAATTTCTGTAATTGCAGTATTCACTTTACCGATAATTGTTGGTCTCTCGATGAGTTATTTTATGGGTGAAGTTTCGCCAGATATCGATATTTTTGGACTTGGAATAACTATGTTTTTTCTGACAACATTGCCTGTATTGATTGGTATGACAATTAGACATCAAGCAACAAGTATGGCAAAATCAATAGAGAAAGGTGTGAATATTACTGCAACAATTTTATTTCTAATTATCGTCCTTGCTGCAATTGCTAGTGAATGGGATACATTAGTCGAAAATATTGGGACATTAGGTCCATCAGTAATCACGTTGAATGTACTTATGCTTGGAATAGGTTATCAGAGTGCTAAATTTTTCAATATCGATGTTGCAAAAGCAACAACTGTTTCAATTGAAAGTGGAATTCAAAATGCCACTGTAGGGATTACGATTGGTGGACTAATATTGGCATCACCTGATGGTGGTCTTTCTACTCTCAGTTTACCCTCAGGAGTATATGGCGTTTTGATGTATCTCATTATTTCTCCTTTTATATATTGGAGAATATCTAAAGCAAA
>CAZRCY010000012.1:0-20218 GCA_964598735.1 uncultured Candidatus Poseidoniales archaeon | reverse complement strand
AAACTTCCGAAAATTGCGCAAAGCATCAATGGAAAAACAAAATCGAAATCTTTCATCAGAATTGCAAAATCTTCCAGACCATGCCTTGAAGATAATAAAAATACGATAATTGATAATACCGCCACAGTAATCAACATTGTTGCTGTAACTTGTATTGGATCGATGACTTTTGTTACCTTGTCAGTAGCAATGATATGTGCTCCAAATAAAAATGCACAACCAACTGTCAGCCATTCTCCTAAACCAAAGTGTAGTTGGGGTGGTCCGCTAATCCATCCTGCACCAAAAGTAGCGAGAATGACTCCTATAATAGCGAAACGAGTTAGTCTTTGCATTCCAGTAAACACACCGATTAATGCTGTAAATACTACATATAAACTGGTCAGGAATGCAGAAACGGCTGGAGTAACTTCTGTCAATCCGAGCATCTGAAGAATAAATCCTCCCCATACGATAACTCCCAGAAGCAGACCTCCTTTCCAGACCTCGGCTTTTCCTAACCCTACCCATGTTTTAGGTACAAATAACAAAAGAAAGAAGCCTGCAATTACAAACCGCATCATAACAAAAAATATTGCAACATGATTTTCAGATAATGTTGGAATAAGATTTGATGCAGCATCTAATGATTGTTGCATCCAAATGAACGTACCTCCCCATAGAAGGGTTACTCCGAATAGAGAAAAAAGTGCAATTGCACGATTGTCTTCCATATTTTCACTCAGCCACAATTCTTAGGTCTTCTAGGAATAACTCAATCATTAAATCTGGATTGTCCCATAAAACTCGCACATTTCCATTATGGTCAATAATGTATGTAGGTTGAGTATGGTTGAAACCATATCCTTCTTCCGATTGGTCTTCAAAACTAATTGGAGCCACTCCAAATTCATTCAACACAGGGACTACCGCGTCTGGGGAACCTGTCAGATGTATCCAGGAAAAATTATTCTTTTCAGTCCATTCTTGTAGTACTGAGGGAGAATCGTGCCAAGGGTCAATAGTTACTGAAACAAAAGTAATATTTTCTTTTTCTTCAGATGATAACTGAGAATAAATTGCAGAAAGGGAATGAGAAATCACTGGACAAGTTGAGTAACATCTGGAATATGTAAAGGCCAATACCACTGTTTTTCCTCTTTCTTCTTCCAATGACCACAAACTACCATTCATTGACTCTAAAGTGAACAACGGAGCTGGATTTGCGCCTGTCCATTCATATCCGTTATAGGGGTTAGAAGGCTCGGAATTGGTTTCTGTACCAATACATCCAACGAGCAATAGTGTGCAAGTAAGAACAATCACTTTCAATTCTACTTGTTGCATCTTGTTAATCCACTTCCTTCATCATATTTGTACTGGTCACCTGTTTTCTTACAGAATAAATTTGAATCAAGGGGTTCCCCATATTCGCCTACCCAACCAACTCTACTTGCAGGATTGCCTATCATCAAAGCGTACGGTTCAACAGAGGATGTAACAACAGATCCCGCTCCAATTAACGCATACTTACCTATCTCTATGCCACAAAGAATTGTAGCATTGGCACCTATAGATACACCTCTACGAACAATGGTTTTTTTGAATTCGTCTTTTCTATCAATTTCTGCACGAGGATATAGTACATTAGTAAAAACACATGATGGCCCACAAAACACATTCTCTTCCAAAAGGACGCCTGAAAATATTGAAACATTATTCTGAATCTTACAACCTGAACCTATTGTTACTCCCTTTCCGATCATGATATTTTGTCCAAGTGTACAATTTTGACCAATGGAAACATTATCCATGATATGTGAAAAATGCCATATTTTGGTACCATTTCCAATGTACGATTCACCATCAATTATTGACGAAGGATGAATCCATGGTTCAGACCCGTCCATACCACTCGCAAAGGATATTGTTGTTTGAGTCGTTGGGTCAACTGGGAGTGTCTAAATCCAAGGACTTCTTCGTCTATTCTGTATTCAGATGGAAATACAGTATGTATGGGAATCTTCGGTCAATGATGCACATCTAGATCTTAGATGGAAAGTTCTTCGTATTGGAAAGCCTAGACATACAGCACATTATGATGGAATAGATACCGATCAAAGAACTCGTTTTCTTGTCGCGTATTATGAAAATAAAATGGTAGGCTGTTCTACCTTACAAACGGACCCGCGCGATGGAGCCATGTTTCGAATTAGAGGCATGGCTGTTGATTTTGATTTCCAAAACAATGGAATTGGAAGTAAAATTGTTGAAAAATTGCAAAAATATGCTAAAGAAAATAATACAGGTATTTGGTGTAATGCAAGAATTCGTGCAGTTCCAATGTATGAAAGAAGAGGATTTATGATCGTTTCAGATGTTTTTGAAATCGAGGGTATTGGCCCGCATTATGACATGCAATGGAATTTTAATGATTAAGCCAGGCAAGTAACCAAAATACACATTACTAACATCAAAGATGCTGGAGTTGCTCTGCTAAGAGGATCTCCTCTCGTTTTGAGATGGCAAATGATTGCTCCAGCCATCAAAATACCCATTCCTAACGCAGCATATTGGACGACCGGAGAATACCAAATTCCAGCAATCAATAACATTGCTAACCCGAGTTTTGTTCCACCAACTAAATATACAGACCAGTTTGGCAATCCATATACTTCGAATTCTTCAAAAATATTTGTCGCATTGCCTGCCCTGTAACTTGTTTCCAGCTTTGGCCTAACTAGCCAAACAGCAATAATCACGACAGCGATAGTCAACTGAAGAACGGGTATCAACACTTCGATCATAGTGCTGATTTCGACAATTGGCGTATATACTATTGTTTTGAAAGTATATTCAAATTTAGGACGGGTCAGACTCGATCAGATCCAATGCAGAGTTCACAGATTTTCCTTCAATAATTGAGTTAATCCCCAACAAATGACGATCAAATGTAGCCAGATTCGTCTGAATAATATTTCTTATTAGTGATTGAGGAGGATCTATTCCATCTAAATCTAATGCTGTTTTATAATTTAATTCACCATCTGAAATATCCATTTCAAAATTTCCAACTACTAATCTATAATTTACTATAGTAATAAAACGCATAATTTTCTCAATCATGGCCTCAGGAATCCCATTCTCTAGTGAGGAGTAAAAAATTAATTGATTTTCTTTTTCTCGTGTTTGTACCATGCAATGCCACTTACCATTTTTTCCTTCGAATCCAAATGCTATGGTGCTATGGCTTTCTAATAATTCATATGTCCATCCATCACTTTCAAGATATTCTTTGGCTAATCTCAATAGGGGGAAATCTTTCAAAGGATTCATTTTTTGATCAATTTGTTCAGGAATGTTTCGAGTAAGATATTCTTTGAATCTAGGACTTAGTTCAGGACTCGATGAAAAAGAATGAGATCGAAGTGTATCAGAAATTCCTTCCATAAATTCTTGGTCACTCATTGAAGAGTAGTCCTGCTCAAAGCGTCCGCTCATTAAAGCACCCTATTAGAAAATGGTACAGAGTGTCTAATTAAACACTTGTTATATCAATTATAATAAAAAATAACTATTTTCAGAAGAGAAGGATAATTTCATTAAATTTCAAGTTCAATATTTAGATTCTGAATTAATTCCTTGTATCTATTTCTAATTGTGACTTCTGTAACTCCTGCTACCTCTGCAACCTCACGTTGTGTACGTCGTTTTCCACAAAGAACAGAAGCAATGTAGATAATCGATGCTGCAATACCAGTGGGGCCTCTTCCGGATGTCAATTCTTTTTCCTGTGCTCTTTGAATCAACTCGTATGCCTTTGATTGTACTTCTGCATCTAGATCCAAACCACTACAGAAACGAGGGATGTACATTTCTGGTGTCGTTGGTGGTATTTTCATCTTCAATTCTCGAACCATGAATCTGTATGTTCGTCCAATTTCTTTTCTTCCAGTTCTGCTCGCTGTACTGATTTCATCTAATGTTCTAGGATTTCCACACTGCCTACAGGCAGCATACAGACTCGCTGCTGCAACACCTTCAATAGATCTCCCACGAATTAATCGGGCCTCTACTGCACGTTTATAGTTCACAGCAGCTGCTTCGCGTATTGACTTTGGAAGATTCAATCTACTGGCCATTCTGTCTAATTCAGCCAATGCCATAGCCAGATTTCGCTCAGTTGCATTACTGACTCTACTTCTCTTTTGCCACTTTCTCATCCTGTAAAATTGACTGCGATAGCGACTACTGATTGTTTTTCCAGAATAATCTTTGTTCTGCCAATCGATATCTGTAGAGAGTCCTTTGTCGTGAAGCATAACTGTCATTGGTGCACCAGTTCTAGCTCTTTGATCTCCTTGTTCTGGACTGAAAACACGCCATTCTGCACCTTGATCGATTACGTTATCTTCCACAACTAAACCACAAATAGCGCAAACAATCTCACCCCGCGTCTCGTCACGATCTAGGTCACGGCTTCCACATTCTGGGCATTTTACGATGTCTTCTACTTGAGGGTCTGACATATTGATTATCTCCGAAGATATTATACATTCGAATAATTCTATCTTATAAATCTTTTTTAACATGATATTCTTTATTTTTACGAAATTTTTCATTTCTTTGATTAGAACCACGACCAAGGTCAAATAGAGTCAGTCCATGCTCAGTACAGTGTCGAACATGGGTGAGTCATGGCCTCCATCATTTGTGCAATTGTCAGATGATGCTCGGGTTTTATTTTTGACCAAAGATTTGGACTTGATCAAAAAGCAATTGTATGAAGGTCTTGAATTACGAATGGAGGATTTATCCGTCGAAGATTTATTGGATGATATCAATACGGACGTTATGACTCCTGCATGGGTATGTTTCGATCACGATCCAGCAATTATTGCCGAAAATGCATATGCTGGATTATTACACGATGGTGAAAGAGTGTTCCGAGAAAATGCATTAAAGATGGGTGGCTTTGAAGTAATAGTTTCTGGACATAGAAAGGGTACCGGGTCTAGTAGAGAGACTGCGCCTCAATGTGAACGATGGTCAGGGATTAGAATCGTTATTGCTGCATCTTTCGCACCCATTCATGAAAGAAATAATATCAATCTTGGACAATTGATGGGAGATCATGAGATGTTGATACGTCTACAAAGAGGAGAACAAATTTCTCTTGAAGAATTCACTAAGAAATACGATCCTGTGACTAGATTGATTTTAGAAAGTGGAGGGATTTTCCCTTTTGCTAAGAAGCTAGGGCGAAAAGAACTGGTTCTTCCTCCTGTATCCGAAATTGAAAAACCAATGACTATGGCTGAAAAAATAATTGCAAAGAAATTAATCGGAACGAATAATAAAAATTGTTTTGTTTCTCCCGGGGACGCCGTCTTAGCAACTGTCGACGGAGGATATAGTCATGAATTCACAACTGCACAAGTTCATAATTTTTTGAGCTCAGAGTATGGTGAAAATTACACTATTCCTAATCCACCAAAATTTGCTGTTTTTGAAGATCATTTACTTTACGCAACAGGGGTGCCTCGATTTGGACCATTTGAAGAAAAAATACAAACTCTACGCGATCTCCAAATGACCTTTCAACAACATACAGGTGTCAGAGATTATTCAGCCGTAAATGGGATTAGTCCGGGAATTTGCCATCAGGTTGCAAGAGAAGAATTCATTGATGTTGGGGATTTTATCCAAGCAACAGACAGTCATACTTGCATGGGTGGTGCTTCAAATGCTCTTACATATGGAGTTGGAGCAACAGAATATGCGAATCTAGTTCACAATCAATTTGCATTCGTAAAGGTCCCTGAAAGTATTAGATTCGAACTTGTTGGAAAATTAAATCCTGGTTGTACCGCGAAGGATGTGATTTTGCACATACTTTGGTACTATGCCAAGCATTCTGATACATTAGATCGTTCAATGGAATTTGGTGGACCAGGGCTCGCATCTCTTTCAATGGATGAAAGGGCTACACTTTGTAACATGGCAACAGAATGTAGTGCAAAAACTGGAATTTGTGAACCTGATCAATTAACAATCGACTGGTTGATGAATAGAAGAAGTGATCTTACAGAGGAAGATATTAGAGCTGAATTTGTATTACCTGACGAAAATGCTCATTATGAGGGAGGAATACATACAATTGACTTAGATCAAATTCGTCCAATGGTCGCTCATCCAGGAAATCCGAACGAAGGTGTTCCATCAGACCCAACAAATGGAGCGTATATCGACGAAATTGGAGATGTGAAAATCGATATTGCATATGCTGGTTCGTGTACTGCAGGGAAAGATGATGATTTTGCTTACTATGCAATGGTTACTAAGGCAGCCCTAGATGCGGGTTTACAAGTAGCAGACGGAGTTGATTGTTACATACAATTTGGATCGAAGACTGTGAAAGATTTGTCTCAACAAAATGGCTGGACTGCTTTATTTGAGGCCGCAGGAGTCAAATTAATTGATCCAGGATGTGGGGCATGTATTGGCGCTGGACCTGGTGTCTCCAACAATCCAGACCAAGTTTCAGTTTCTGCGATAAATAGGAATTTTCAAGGTCGTTCAGGTCCAGGAAAACTATACCTTGCAAGTCCATTGACAGTAATGACTAGTGCGTTTACAGGAAAAATTACGGCTTGGCATCCGAATCTGTTTTTGGGAGCTTGAGGTGGGATTTTGGCTCGAAGGGAGCCGATGGCTTTATTGTGGGAAAAAGCGCATAATGTCTTATCTTCGTGCATAGAAGCGGGAGTGAAATTCGCACCGCTTCCTTCTCCACCATACCTGTTCGAAGAGATGCCTGTTGTTCAGCCTAAACCAGATATTATTTGTCAACAAGTAATTGGTTTAAATTCAATCGATAAAGCTGGATTTAGACGAATTATTGAGAATTATCTCAATTCAAATTTGCCAGATCTTGTTAAACGTTCAATTGATCGAGAACGGGCCTTAAACCAATATATCTCTGATTCAATAGACATGTTAATTGATAAATTTCTGATCGAGAGAATCTCTGAATGGTTCAGGTCTGCACTGAATCGTGAAGTCCCCGATACAGATAGATGGTGGTGGGCAATTTCCCTCTTCATTGGAGTTAGTATTCGCCGTCCGAAAGCAGTTCTAGATGATGGGTTTCATCTTTTAGAATCCATCACATTGGGTGCCCCACCAGGTCGATGGCAAACTAAAGCACAGAAAGGTCCTCATCTAGTTGATTGGAATGGACTAGATTTTTCTGAGACTCTTGTAGAAATACAGGTTGATGGTGCAATTGCTGCGGCTTGGATACTTGATACCCTAGATAATGAGAAAATATTGATGGAAAGATGGTGGCCAGAAATAATCAATCGGTCACACTTGTACATCCCACTTAGAATGAATGATAGATTAGGTCAATCTATTGGAAAAAAAGACTACCTAAATGTCCATTTAAATTGTATTCCTTACCTTGTAATTCAAGATTTAGATATAACTCAGAGGTTGATTGATAAGTTGTTGGAGGAAATTGACACAAAAAACCTATCAAAATTGGTATCAATTTCAGAAAGAATTTCATTTCATTCTACTGATATTTCTTTGCAATTAATTGATGCTGGATTTAAGCGAGGTAGTGATGCGGCTGTGATTGCTCAGAGTGCTCTGAGTGCTTTGGCAGCACATAATGAAGATGCTTTTTTGAGTCGTGTTGAAGTTGCTGCATATCATACAGATATACGGTCGAGGAGAAAATTTATTCAAAGTGGTTTGAGAATCCTAATGCAGATTGACCCAATCGATTCTCGATCTATTTTAACGAATTTGTTAATAGAAAATGATGATTTCTCAAGAGTAAGATTACGTCGTTTTGCACGTGAAATGTGTGAAATAAATCCTAGTTCTAAACAAAAACTTGCCGAGATACTGGAGGAACATGCAATAGATGTTGAATGGTTATCTTAATCATGAGCAGCCAGTGGTTTCTCCACATTCATTGCATTTCAAACAAGTTCCGTTACGAACCATTTGACTACTTCCACAGGTTGTACAAATATCTCCAGTGAATCCCATGGCACGTGCTGATTCTGCTACCGAATATGCAGTGTCGCCTTCTACTTCCAAATTCTGCGTAGATTGTTCATTTTCATCTACTGTTTCGATAATTGGTGAGTCTATCATATCAACATCTAGAGTTGTCTGAATGTTGCGTTGATGTCCTACATTTCTAGCAATTCCATCTGGGGTGTGTTCTGGCCTACTGATGGATGTTGAATCAAGATCTTCGGCTAAAACGTGAGATAAATCGTCACGATTCAAATGATTAATTGCTAACTCTCTGAATATGTAATCAACTATTGAGGTAGCCATCTTTACACGGCCTGACCCACCAGAAACCATTCCACTTGGTTCAAACTTTTGGAAAGTAAATGATTTAACAAATGCATCCAATGGAACGCCATATTGTAGTCCTATTGAAACTGCAATAGCAAACTGATTCAACAATGAGCGCCAAGCCATTCCTTCTTTCGAGGTTGTTAGCATAATTTCCCCTAAGCGGCCATCTTCATACATACTTGAAGAAAGATAAACAGTATGTCCACCAACACGGGCCTTCATTGTCTTAGACTCTCTAACGTCTGGGAGTGGACGACGGGTTGCGATATAATTGTGAACATATGCATCTGCCAGGGGTTTAGCTTGTTCTGCTGGCAATGGAAGTGCTTCAATCACCTGTTGAACGGCATTCTCTGTCGTTATTGTAGATGATTCATTTACATCTTCATCATCCATTGATGATGTATCAACTAATTTATTCATCAAAGGTTGAGATAATTTACTTTGATCTCTGTATACCGCTGTTGCCTTATTCATAGTTGTGTGTGACAAGTTGTACACTTCCCGTATATCATCAATAGTTGCAGATGATGGGAGATTAACGGTCTTCGATATTGCACCTGAGATGAATGGTTGTGCTGCAGCCATCATTCTAACATGAGCCGGCCATGCAATAGAGCGCTCGCCATACTTTCCACAAGGAGTCGCGCAATCAAAGACGGCTAAATGTTCTTCTTTCAGATTCGGTGCGCCTTCGATTGTCATTCGTCCGAAGACATAATCGTTTGCTGCATCGATTTCTGAAGGTGTAAATCCAATGTGTTTTAGTACATCGAAGAATGGGTTGTCAAGTTGATTCTGATTCAAACCAAGTACGTTAGTACAGAAGTCAGAACCTAATGTATTGACATTGAAAGCGCCACGGATATCATAAGCAGCACCGATTGAATCCTCTATCATTGCAAATTCTGCTTCTCCAAATCCTGCCTTTGTCAAACGTTCACGAGAAATACTTGAGCAACCTTCGATACTTTTACTCCCCATAACATATGATTCAATTTCATCGATTTGATTATCGTCATATCCCAATTCAGTGAGAGCTAACTTGACACCATTGTTGATTATTTTCAACATTCCTCCGCCAGCAAGAGATTTGAATTGAACTAAGGAAAATGATGGTTCGACACCAGTAGTATCACAATTCATTACAAGACCAATAGTTCCAGTTGGAGCGATTACAGTTGTTTGTGCATTTCTGAAACCAAATTCAGTTCCTAAATTAAGAGCACGGTCCCATGTATCTCTTGCAGCATCCAATAAATCATCCGGACATAGTTCTGCATCAATACCTAACGGTTTTACTGAGAGACCAACATATTCTTTTGATTCAACATCATATGCTGCACGACGATGGTTTTGAATTACCCGAAGCATATGTTCTTTGTTTTCTTCATATCTTTCAAAGGGTCCAAGGAAACTAGCCATCTCAGCACTTGTTGCATATGATTCTCCACACATTATTGCACTTAATGAGCCGCAAATAGCTCTTGCCTTATCATCATCATATGGGATGCCCATGTGCATCAATAACGAGCCGAGATTACAATAGCCCAATCCTAAGGTTCT
This sequence comes from uncultured Candidatus Poseidoniales archaeon, assembly GCA_964598735.1. GTDB lineage: Archaea > Thermoplasmatota > Poseidoniia > Poseidoniales > Thalassarchaeaceae > MGIIb-N2. Next base: position 10,285 of record CAZRCY010000012.1, on the reverse strand, counting down.
GTATTCATAGGACTTTCGAGCTATTTCCTCACTAGGGAATTGGGCCATTAATACTGAAATTTCTAATGTAGCTGTCCAAAGACGTACACTATGTTGAAAGTCTTCAATTTGGAATGTTCTTGTATCAGCATCATAATACTCTAGGAGGTTAATACTTGCTAGATTACATGCTGTATCGTCAAGGAACATATATTCTGAACATGGATTTGACCCGTTGATTCTTCCACCTTCAGGACAGGTGTGCCACTCATTAATTGTGGAGTCATATTGAACTCCTGGGTCTGCGCATGCCCAAGCGGTGTATGCAACTTGGTCCCAAAGATCTCTTGCAGGAAGTGTCTTACATGGCTCAGGGGCACGATTTTCTTTTTCAGCTGCTGCCAATTCAGTACGCCAGTAAAGATTCCAATCGTCTCCAGATTCAACTGCATCCATGAAATGATTGGGCACTCTTACTGAATTGTTACTATTCTGACCAGATACGGTAAGGTAGCCTTCTCCTTGCCAATCTGAATCAAAGACTTCAAAGTTTACTGAGCGCCATCCTTGATCACCAAGATCCATAATTCTCTTGATATGCGGTTCAGGCACCCCATTCTTTACCGCAGCTACAATCGCCGACTTTAATTCTGGATTCGAATTCATATCTGATGCAGCTATCTCTGCTCCGTCTGACCACATAGCAGACATAATTTCGTTTGCATGTTTTTGTAAGAGTTGGCTTCCAATAATTAACGATGAAACTTTCTCTTCTTCCGATGCTTTCCAATTTATGTATTCCTCGATATCTGGGTGATCCAGGTCTAATGTTACCATTTTTGCAGCACGCCTAGTCGTACCACCCGACTTGATTGCCCCTGCAGCACGGTCACCAATCTTCAAAAATGAGAGAAGTCCACTTGATCGGCCTCCGCCTGAAAGCGGTTCATCCTTACCTCGGATGTTACTGAAATTGGAACCTGTTCCTGAACCAAATTTAAACAATAGAGCCTCTCTCTCCCAAAGTCCCATAATCGATTCGCTTCCACCAACTAATGAATCACTTACTGACTGAATGAAACATGCATGTGGTTGAGGGTGCTCGTAAGAGTTGGAAGATTGTGTCATTGTTCCAGTATCAGGATCTACATACATGTGTCCTTGTGGATTACCTTCTATTCCATATGCCCAATGAAGTCCTGTGTTGAACCATTGAGGGCTATTCGGTGCAGAGCGTTGACTAGCAATCAGAAAGCACATTTCATCATAATATGATCTTGCATCCTCTTCTGATGCAAAATATCCGTACTTCCATCCCCAGTATGTCCATGTTCCTGCTAATCTGCGGAACATTTGACGGAAATCGGTTTCAGCGATATATCGCTCTGATGCTTCTAAATTCTGTAATTTCTCTTCGTCTGGTGCAGAGCGTTGGAGCCAAGTTGGTACTCCTTCTTCAGGTACTGGTCTAAGTGCTGCTGGGACCCCTGCTTTTCGAAGATACTTTTGTGCAGCAACGGTACCCGGAACTCCTTCAAACCCACTTGGGAAACATACGCCCAACATATTATCAGCTACAGTTCCATCCATGTTGCGAATTTCTAAATCAGTAGTGATATAATCAAAAGACTCAAATGGATCTTCGCCACTAGTAGTAAATCTACGTTTAATCGTCATACCACTAGTTCCTTCGTTGCTATTGTTCATAGTAGTCTGCATTCTTAACCCTCCTTTCACCTATTTGACATCGTACGCACTTCATAATCGCGCGGGAATCTGCTGGCTCAATCGAGGGTTATTGAATGTTGACGGTAGATACAAGATGATAAGAGCAAAAATTGGGCTTTTTTTCGTTAATCATCACATAGAAAAACCACAGGAGTGTGCCGATTCTCTATAATTTGATAATTACTGATAAAATAATTATACATTTTTCTAAAACATGTGCGGGATGGATTGAACAACCCCTGCCCCATCCACCTTATTATGAGTGACAATGATGATGGGGAATTTAGTGTACCAGATAGTGGGTTAAAAATGGACGATTCAATTGATTCAGAGACACACGATGACGTTGATCCATTTGAGGAACTTGGTATAGGTTCTCGCTCTATTACATCAACAAATAAAAAAGAGGTAAGTGAGGGATATGATGCCTTCTCTGAACTAATGAATGATGACCTAGAAGATGATGACATTGAACGCGGTAATGATTCCGAAGAAGGGCATTCAAAGTCAGAAAGTATCTATGTAATGTTACTTCAAACTGTATGGGTTGATGGAATACTAGATCCCGCAGAAGTGAGACTATTATCTAAGAAAAGGGCTGAATTAAATATCACATTTGAACGACATCTTGAGTTGGTTGAAGAACTGATTGGGTGAAATTATGAAACATCCGTATACAATCGGTCTTGAATATGGTTGGGGAGATGATGCATTAAATGTAGAGGGGCATCATTTACTTTCTAGGCTCTCAAAGATGTTTAATCTATCATCAAAAGAAAGAGAAAATATCGAAATGGAATTTACTGAAACTTTACCAGTTATTTCTCAAGGTGTTGGGGCTGGAAAAACTGCCTTGAAAGCGTATGTAGAAGATTTAGAAAATTGGTTTCCAAGTCAAGGAGATAGATGTGCTCAACACTTGGGAAGAATGGCTTTAGATGTTGGAATGACCAAAAATGGATGGAAGAGTGTATTCGCTTGGATGGAATCTATTGGTCTTGGCACCAGTTTCGCCATGGGTGCATGGATGCAGGGAGATGAACCCGAAGATATTGATATTCCTTCCTTTTTTGATGAAATAGTTACAAAATTAGGCATCTAATTCTACAACATTTCTAACGACCAATCAAGCGTTGCTCCAGATCTAGTAATCATTTTCCCGACACTGCAGAATTTTTCATGACTGGATTCAATTAATCTATGAAGTAATTTCTCAGGAACGTCTCCTTTGACAATATACTTCATAGCAACAGCTGTGAAAACCTTGGGGGACTCTTGGGCTCTTTGGGATTCGATTTCGATAGTCATATAATCCACATTCTCTATTCTATTCTTCAATCCTTCTTTTACATCAATCAAAGAGCACGCTGCATGAGCGTGTAACACCATTTCCATTGGACTTGGGGAGGATTCGCCATATATCTGAAATGACTTGCCGCCTGAAGTAGTACCAACATATCCATCTACAGCTGTCCAACGAACCTCTCCATTCATAGCCTACTGACTGAGTCATTACGCTAGAACATTGGGATGAACACCACAAGATATACGTTCAACAACTGTTAGGAGTGATGACTATGGTCTCGAGAGCAAGTTCGATTCGATTCCTCGCACTTTTAGCGCTTTTTTCTATGTTATTGGCCTTGGCGCCAGTCTCCAAAGTTGAGGAATTAAGTCAAGATGATGTTGTTATGGAGACAGTAGCACGAAGTGGCCCTGATCTAACAGTTGACTATCTCTCGGCGTCTTGGACTTCAGCAGATGCTGGAGATTCCAAAAGTATCAGTACGAGAATCAAAAACGATGGAAGTTCATCATCGGGTTCGTTCCGATGGGGATTGTATTTGTCCACAGATAGGACAATTACAACCAGTGACCTTCTGTTGGATGATTGGTCGCAGTCAAGTATTTCCTCAGGTAGTACCCGTTCATCGACCAAGACTGTGACTATTCCATCATCAATCACAGGTGGTTACTACTACGTCGGCATGATTGTCGATATCAATAACCAAGTTAGTGAATCTGATGAGAACAATAATGACGATTACGATACAGGTCGAGTTCGCGTCTATGAATTGGCTGATTTAGTTCCTCGAACCACCTCCTCGTCATGTTCTACACCAACCACAGGTACGGTTGGAGACTATCTCACATCATCGATTTCAATTCAATATGAAAATGATGTTTCCAGCAGTCACGGCCAATCAACGGGCACATTTTACTGGGCAATGTATCTCTCTACAGATTCCACCATCACAACTAGTGACACACAAGTTGGAAGCGACCAATACTCGTCTAGTTTATCTTCAGGTAGTTATAGGACGGATTCTCTATCCAGTAGCAATCGAATTCCTTCTACAATGAATGCTGGAACCTATTATTGGGGATATATACTCGATGTAGATTCTGATGTGGAGGAAGCTAGTGAATCGAACAACGCCCGGACTTGTAATCAAATTACTATTCAAGAGGATCTACCAGATTTGGAAGCCACGTCGGTCAGCACCTCATCATCTTCTGCAATCATGGGCGATACCATCACTGTGCAGTATCGAATCGACAATATCGGGACTGATTCTTCTGGTTCATTCTACTGGAAACTGTATCTTTCAACCGATTCAACCATCACCACGGCGGACACATATGTCGATGAATTCAGTGAAAGTAGTATCAGTGGTGGTTCATACCGCTCTGGTTACGAATACAATGTTCCGATTCCAACTGGGATAAATCCAGGATATTACTATCTTGGCTTAATTGCTGATAATCGCGGCAGTGTAAATGAATTAGATGAGACGAACAACATCGTTTCCTCTAACTCACGAATCGATATCGAAGAACCTGCTGATTTGGTTCCAGACAACCCATCTGGGCCAAGTTCAGCCCAAGCCGGTCAACAAGTGAGTATTTCTTGGAGAATCGACAATGCTGGAGATGATACTTCTGGATGGTTCTACTGGGAAATGTACCTTTCTACCGATTCTACAATCACAACCAGTGATACGAAATTAGGTTCAACTCAACAAGCGAGTAGTATTTCCGGTGGGTCATATCGAAGTGGGACATATAGTCCGACACTGCCCAGCAATTTGGCTCAAGGGACCTATTATTTCGGAATCATTGTAGATACTACTAGTCGAGTGTCGGAAGGTGATGAGACCAACAATGTTGAAGCGGGGAATTCAGTCTACATCGCGGTTCCAGACTATGATTTGGAGGCAACTTCGATTTCAGTCGATTCCGGCTATCGTCAAGTTTGCGAAAATTCAGATATTTACATTACGTTGAGTGTGACCAATTTGGGTGCTGATAATGCGGGTCCTCATTATTATGAAGCAATAGTTTCGACTGGGAATTCAGTTTCTGCAATCTATGCCGGTACCTCTCTTGGATATGCGAGTGGGGCCGCAAATGTCCCTTCCTACACACACTCAAGCATACAGGCAACCCTACCCTCAACTATCACGCCAGGCACATACTATGTTGGCCTCTATGTAGATTATGGAGACTACATTTCAGAGTCCGATGAAAATAACAACATAGTCGTCACAAACAGTGCCCAATTAACTGTAATTGATTGTGGTCCTGATCTGGAGCCCGCGTCTATATCTGGGCCAACATCAGGTGTCAGAGGGGGAACGGCACAAGTTTCCGTTCAAATTTCAAATGTCGGAATGGAGGATGTCACCAGTGTCGATTACAGCATCTATCTTTCCACTGATTTTTCAATTAGTGGAACTGGTAACGATGTACTGGTCGGTTCAGATGTGTCTGGTACCATTGCACAAAGTGCAACATGGTCAGGAACGGTCAACCTTGGCATCCCATCAAATCTCGGAGACGGTTGCTGGTATTGGGGTATTCTTGTTGATCCAAACAACTCGATTGTTGAGATGGATGAAACGAACAATGCAATACCATCAAGTGGACAGTTTTGCTTAGAACAAGCAGATATTGTGATTGATTCAATTGGCTATTCCAACAATGCTGTGAGCGGCCAATCGAGCACCGTATTCATCAATCTCAGTAATATTGGTGGTTCTGATGCACCTTCTTTCACTGCTCGTCTGTTGTTATCACTTGATGCCCAGTCGGGAACTGATGATACACAAGTGGACAGTTTTCGGGTCGACCCGTTGACTAGTGGTTCTTCGGCCAATATTATACGGAATATCATCATCCCCAGTCAGCACATTGGAGATTTTCACTGGGTTGTAATTGTCGACACATTATCTGAGGTCGAGGAAGATGACGAGTCGAACAATGCAGCTGCAAGCACATCCTTCACGATTTCAGCACCAGCTATCGACCTGCTAGCCACATGGGTTGAATCACCTCTTTCGGCCGAACCGGGACAAACAGTATCGATTGAATGGGGAGCGGAGAATCTGGGGCAAGAATCCCTTGGTTTCGATTTTGAGATTTGGCTTTCTGAAGACCGCACATTAGGGAGTGGAGATATTCGCCTTTCACAATCTCGAGTGCCGGCATTGCTGAGTGGTTCAACCATCGCCGATTCACAGGTAGTCAATTTGGTTGGCGAGATAGATGGTGTTTGGTGGGTTGTTCTAGTCATTGATTCTGGAGGTGAGCACTATGAGGATGATGAATCAAACAACATTCGTGTATCTAATTCAACATTCACGATTGATTCAAGCAGCCCCCCTCCAGCAGGCGATACACTATCTGGATGTGATAATCCACAGACTGATGGGGAGTTTGAATCGGATGCGGCGTCGACACGTTCCTCAGCGCATCAATTGGGCGCGAATGCAAACCTCACATTGGATGGTTGTCTCATCGGTTTAGATGTGGTCGACTGGTATGCGATTGTCATCGATTCAGGAAACCGAACATCGATTGCATTGAGTGCTGAGGGTGCTCATCTAGAGGTCACTGTTCTGAATGGTTCAGGTGCACTTGGGCAAGGAATTGTCGATGATGATGTGCGTTGGGTGACAATTTCAGCATTGAACGATGATCTTGATGGTGTTGGGCTGTTGTACCACATTCGAGTTGCTTGGGATCCAGCAATGCCTGGTGGCCCCTATCAATTGAAATTCGTCACGGCAAACGCGAGCATTGAGACAGATTTGAATCCACCTCCAGCACCTCAAATCACCTCGGTAGATGAATGGAAAAATGTTGACGAAGTCACGATTAATTGGCAACCTGTTGTTGATGACCTGTCTGGAATTTCACATTATGAAGTCCGATGGGCGGGTGGTTTGTGGGCGCCAGTCACACAAAATGAATCCATAGTGAATATGACGATGCTAATGGATGGTCGATATTCGTTTGAAGTTCGAGCTGTTGACGAGGCAGGAAACATAGGTCCTGTGAATGCAACATGGATTCGAGTTGATCGAAACGCACCAATGGTTTCCATTGAGAATCTCAATACCTCACGCTCGCCAATACCCAAATTGGTTGTTGAGTTAACGATTGATGATGGGCTCGGCAGTGGGCCATCAAACATTGAATGGTCCGTTGATAATTTGACTTGGAATACGCTTAATGAAGATGGTTTGATTTTGTGGTGGGATTGGAACAACACAGAATTGTTTGTTCGAGTAAAGGATGGAGTAAACTTACAGACAGTTTTGCAAATTCAAATAGAAGCACCTCCAGATGATTCGGAAAACATCGAAACATTGGACAATGAAAATTCAGAATCGAAAGGAAGTGGGGTGGTCAATACATTGCTTGGGCTGATTTTTGCTCTAGCCATCGTAGCCCTATCGATTTTTTCAGTCATGCTTGCAATTCGATTACGAACACAAGGCCTTACAGACGAAGATGTGGAAGAAGATTCAGAAGTTGAGACAAACGACTCAGAATTAATTCACCCTACTCAACATCGACATGAAACTTTGCATGTCCCAGATTACAACCATCTCATCAGTGGTGGAGTGTACGATCAATCCACAGGACACGTGGTTTACATTGATCCAGAGGAGCGTTGGTGGTGGCAACAGGAAGATGGTTCATTCTTCCATGATCCGGCAATCGATGTCAACGATATTCCGCCGGATGACCTTGTTGACTGCGACTGATAACCCAATTCCTTGAGCGGTTGGTTGATGAATGGAGTCTTGGTCCCGAAGAATGATTACGATGTCAGGTACGAGTATTACAATGGAAAATGGAACTTTGAATGTGCCGAATAATCCAATTGTACATTTTATTGAAGGAGATGGAATTGGAATTGATATTACTCCAGTAATGATTAGTGTCGTAGATGCTAGCGTAGAAAAAGCATACAATGGAGAAAAGAAAATCTATTGGAGTGAAGTCTTAGCAGGAGAGAAGGCTTTCCACGCTACAGGCGAATGGTTACCAGAAGAGACATTAGATGCTATGAAACATGGTTTAGTGTCCATTAAAGGGCCTTTGACAACTCCTGTCGGCGGCGGTATTCGAAGTCTGAATGTTGCTTTACGTCAACGATTAGATTTGTTTGCTTGTGTTCGTCCTGTTAGGTGGTATGCTGGAACTCCAAGTCCTGTTCGAGATCCTGGGTCTGTAGACATGATTATTTTCAGAGAAAATAGTGAAGATGTATATGCTGGAATTGAGTGGGAAGCAGGTTCTGATGAGGTTGCAAAGGTCATTAATTTCTTACAAAATGAAATGGGAGTGACGAAAATTAGGTTCCCTAATACAAGTGGAATTGGAATCAAACCAATTTCTAGTGAAGGTACGAGTCGAATTGTTCGAGCAGCAATTCAATATGCAATTGATAATGACAAAGATAGTGTTACTTTGGTGCATAAAGGAAATATCATGAAATTCACAGAAGGAGGATTCAGAGATTGGGGATATCAAATTGCACAAGAGGAATTTGGAGCTGAATTACTAGATGGAGGGCCTTGGTGCACCATGACAAATCCAAATACTGGGACTAAAATCACAATTAAGGATGTTATTGCTGATGCTATGCTCCAACAAGTTTTGACTCGCCCTCGAGAGTATGGTGTCCTAGCAACGATGAATCTGAATGGCGACTATATTTCAGATGCTCTAGCTGCCCAAGTAGGTGGAATTGGAATTGCCCCCGGTGCAAATATCAATTATGATACAGGGATTTCAATCTTTGAAGCAACACATGGAACTGCTCCAAAATATACAGGTCAAGATAAAGTCAACCCAGGTTCATTGATTCTATCAGCAGAAATGATGTTGCGGCATATGGGCTGGACGGATGCTGCCGATCTAATAGTCAAAGGAATGGAGGGAGCAATCTCAGCAAAGACAGTTACATATGATTTTGAAAGATTAATGGATGATGCAACATTGCTCAAATGCTCAGAATTTGGTGAAGCAATAATCAACCACATGTGAGTTGAATATATGGATGAAAATCTAGACGATATTCGAATAAAAATCCAAAAAATGGCTGAAGTAGCTGAGGTTAATGGAAAGCCCTTGGCTTGGTTTGAAGATCTCTATGATAGTGCAAATCGTAAGTCAGAAGATATTCCATGGGCACGAATGGAGCCCCATCCACAAATGGTAGAATGGATCGCGAATCGACCAGAAATTAATGGCAAGGCATTGGTTGTAGGTTGTGGTCTGGGAGATGATGCAGAATGGCTCGAAGAAATTGGCTTCGATGTTACCGCATTTGATATTTCAAAATCCTCGATCGATTGGTGTAAAGAACGATTTCCAGATTCAACTGTGGATTACTGTGTTGCGGACATATTGTCTCCTCCTGAAAACTGGGAAAATAAATTCGATCTAATCGTTGAGATACATATTTTACAAGTTATTCCCGAAAACATTCGAGATACTGCGGCAAAAAATCTTTCATTATTATTGACTAATAATGGCCTTCTTCTTTGTATTGGGCGGTTATTTGAATCAAATATTGTAGAACAACCAGTTCCACCATGGCCACTAGGGAGAGTTTGGCTAGAAAGTCAATTTACAGATCTACGTCCAGTCAATTTTATTCGATTTACTTCAGAAAACAACTCTATTGGAGATTTCCCATCTCTACCACGATTTATTGCTTCATGGCAAAAAATTGACTATTAAAAATCAATTATCTACAGTTGCACTGAAAATAACAACAGTTACGACTGGGCGATCCATTTCACCTGTTTCTACTTCAGAGAGACTAGTGATATGTTCACAACCTTCCGTGACTTCACCAAACACGGTGTGAATACCATCTAGCCAATTATGATGTGTGATATCACCTGGAATCAAGAAAAATTGTGACCCTCCTGTGTTAGGCTCAGCAGTCTTTGCCATAGAAATTGTACAAGGTAAATGTCTCAAGCCATTATCTGCTTCATCTGGAATGTTCCAATTTTCTTGATTGGGACAATCACTTTGATTTGCTATTCTAGTACCATTGCAAATGCCATACCAATCGGCGGCATATCCACCTGCTCCAGAACTATTCTGAAAATCTCCACCTTGAATCATGAAATCATCTATGATTCGATGAAAAGTTGAATTATTGAAATTTCCGTATAACACATGTTTGAGGAAATTATCTGCATGGATAGGAGCAGCACTATGATTTAATTGGATTTTGATTGTATAATTTACTGTTGAATTCTCA
>CAZRCY010000011.1:0-25348 GCA_964598735.1 uncultured Candidatus Poseidoniales archaeon | reverse complement strand
TGAGTGGTATTAAATTGCTAGATAGAAGGAAGCAGGTTCTCAAATTATCCAGTGGATCAAGTGCACTCGATGAACTACTCGGCGGAGGGTTTGAAACTCAGAGTATATGCGAGGTATTCGGAGAATTTGGTAGTGGTAAGACTCAGATTGGACACCAATTGGCGGTAAATACTCTATTACCATTGGAAAAAGGAGGATTAGCCGGAGAAGTGTTCTATATTGATACTGAAGATACATTTCGTCCTGAAAGGATAGCACAAATGGCTGAGGCTGTTGGTATGAATCCAGAAGAAGCATTGGAAAGAATTCATGTTGCTAGAGCATACAATTCAGCACACCAAATGCTTCTTGTTGATGAAATTAAACGCATGTCAAAATCAATTGAGGTGAAATTAATTATTGTTGACTCATTGACCAGTCATTTCAGAGCAGAATATGTGGGCAGAGGAATGCTTGCACCACGTCAACAGAAATTAAATCGACATTTGAAGGAATTAAAACAACTATCAGATGTTCATAATGCATTAGTATTAGTCACGAACCAAGTTATGTCCAATCCAGGTACCATGTGGGGAGATCCTACAAAAGCAATAGGTGGACATATCGTTGGTCACGCAAGTACATTCCGCTTATATCTCCGCAAATCAAAGGGCGGACGAAGAGTAGCGCGTTTGATTGACAGCCCGAATCTACCTGAAGGAGATGCAGTGATTAGTGTAGTTGCTGAAGGAATTCGAGACTAATTAGGCAGGCAAATCTGCTAGTTTATCTTGAACAGCTTCAATTAGAGTTCGAACAGTATTTGGATCGAATGAGAATTCTAGTTTAGCTGAACTAAAGAGTTCAGGAAGAGGTTTACTACCTCCAAGCTTCATGGAGTGAGCATAATTCTCTAGAGCTGAATCTATGGATTCAAGTGATTGTAACCAAATTTGTAATGCACCCAGTTGTGCAATTCCATACTCTATATAATAGAATGGATATGTGAACAAATGCAATTGACGATGCCAACCGATATCTCTCAATTCTTCTATTCCATCCCATTCGACATCTGCACCAAACCGTAAACGTAAATTTCTCCAAATTTCTGTTCGTTCCTCCTTGCTATGTCCTGGATTTGTATGGACCCAATGCTGAAAAGCATCTATTGTGGCAATCCAAGGTAGAAGACTGACTATTCCTTCAAGATGATTTCTTCGTGCTCGATCGGCATCCGTCTTTGAATAGAACTCTTCTAGGTGAGGATGTACTAATAGCTCCATACTCATTGCAGCTACTTCTGCATATTCAATTGGTGGATCTCTGTGATCAATTAACTCTAATTCACTTGAATAAATTGCATGAAATGCATGTCCTGCCTCGTGTACCATCGTCTCCAAATCTCTCTGTAATCCTGTAGCATTCATGAAGATAAATGGCCTTCGAATACGGTCAAAACTAATTTGGTATCCTCCTGGTGCCTTTCCTTTGCGACTGTCTAAATCCAATGACTTTCCGTCTCTCAAACTATCAAACATAATCCCTAACTCATCACTGATTTGATGAAACATTTTTGATGTACCTTCTACCATTTCATCCACATTCTTGAATGGTTTTAGAGGAGGACGTGCGTAAACATCTACGCCCAAATCCCATGGTCTTAGAGTATCGACTTCCAAGAGATCTTTTCTTTGCTTATCTAGAATTCTCCCCAAGGGGACACATACTTGTTCTGCTGCGGCATGAAAATCTTCACAATCGACAGGTGTGTAGTCGAATCTATGTTTTGCAACAAACGCATAGTCTCGGTAATTTTCAAAACCTGCGTTTATCGCAATTTGATGTCTAATAGAGAGCATTTTTCCGTATAAATCATCTATCTTGTCTGCATCTTTTAATCTTCTTTCCCAGACTGCTCTCCATGCACTTTCTCTTGTTTCTCTGTTGGTGACTAGCAGATATTTCCCCATCTGTTGCATGGTTTTTTCTTCTCCATCGAATGTAACCATCATCGATCCACAAATTTCTTCATATTGTTGTCCTAGCTTTGTTAATTCGGTCCTGAGAGGAATGTTCTCTTCTCTGAAAATTTCAATATCTGCACGTATGTCTCTTATCATCACTCCATATCTGTCCTGATCTAAGTCATCTAAAACAGGTGAATCCATGATTCTTCGATTAAGACGATCTCCAATAGCAGAGAGTTTTGGTTCTACATTTTCCACAAAATCGAGATATGCATTTTTTTTATCATCATCTTCTGTAGAACAAGTCATTGCGACATAAAGCCTAGAACCTGCTTCAGAGACCCATTCTCGAAGTTCACTTTCATCTTTGATCATATTTTCTAATTGCTTTATACTATCCAAAGAACGACCCACCAAGTCTTCGTATAGAGGTTCTAATTCGTCCCATAATGTTGCATTCAATTGGTCAGGAACGAATCCCATAATATGTCAAAACCTACGGAGATTCGTAAATTATTCTGTTCTTACTGATAAGGGGCCTTGTGGAAGGGGGCCTTCTTCCCGGGTCCATTTAGCACATTTCCATACATCTACTGCATCCTTTACTTTCTGCTTCATTTCCTCTAGATCAGGATGATCTGGATTAGTTTTTTCAGTCCAACAAGCGATACAGTACCTCTTTCCTTTGTGATCTACGTAGTTCATCGGTGTACAAGGAATTTCACATGTCACACAATTTCTTAGCCCATGGAACTTCGGCATCAACTCTGGGAGGAGAGGCTCCCCTATGAGTTTCTCGATTAGAATCTCAAATATCTGCGGATGCTGCAATCGCCAAGATAGTAGATTCAATTCTATCGAATGAAAAATTTCCTTCAATCCCTAGTCGATTTAGACTTTCAAAGTTTGGAGAAGGTCGTGCTGTCAAGAGATCTCCGCCTAACCATGTCATTGCTTTTGAAACCTCTATTTCCTGTTTATTTTCTATAACAGGATATGATATCGCTTGTCCAAATCCATCAAAACCAGGATGCTCAGGCAGATACAATAACCATGCATTATCATCTCCATCTCTTACACCTGCTCGTTCGAATGCAACTCTAATTTGGTGTGTGCCTGATAGAATTCTGATAAATTCAGTATCAACAGTCCTCGCGACCATTTTTCCCAGTATTTCATTTCTACTAGCATGGGACCAAACTGCCCAAAGGTGACGTTCACTTACTGCCACTGCCCCAGAAATCATTACCCATCTTTCTGATGGTCTAATCTCCAACCAGGTTTTCACTAGATTTTGCGAATCATCAACTGGATTATTAAATTCAATCCCCCATGCTGGGAACCATGGGATTTGCGCAGGTTCCATGTTGGTCGCTTAAGTTATTGGACTTCAAATCACCTTATTTTTTCCTCAAAATGATTTGTTGTGCATTTGAAATTATATTTTCTACAAGTCTAGGACTCCATCCCCGTAAGCCTTCTAATTTTGACCGGTCTCTCGGACCCATTTCAGACACATCATAAATTGTTTCAAATCCATATCCTCTCATTTCTCTAGCACGAACTCTGCCTACGTTTCGAATGCCAACAAGACCCAGAATATCCGATTTACACCCGTATCGGATTCTTTTTTGAATCTCAGAAATGTATTCTGAAATTATTGAAGCTGCTTCGGATGCCTCTTCTAACACTTCATTATCGGACATTAGCATCCTTCGAGCAGAATAAAGCAGCCATTCCGCTAATTCAACTCTTGTTCTTACATCTCCAGGTTGAGAATCAAATTCTTCTTCGATTTCCCTCAATGTTTTCTCTTCCATCCATTCTTCAAGTACACAAAGTGCTTTTATTCTCATGTTTTCATTTTCTACATCTATCGGGATTTCGACCTCATTTAGTTCTTCAAATGTTAGTAATTTATTGAACTTCATCGCTTCAGAAAAATTTTCTATTTTTTCCGTTTCTTTAGATTTTACCCACATTGATAGAAAATCAGGAGTACAGGAGACCAGATGGATTAGACTTCTAGGATGTAGTTGTCTATTTTCATCTAGTCCTTGTACTATCCTGACAGCTCTTCTGAGTCCTCGTCGTAATATATGACCTGAAACAGGATCTAGATAGAGCCGAGATACGGTTTCTCCAAAAGTAGTTGCAGCATATGTCATCGCTGGATTTTCTTCATTGTCTAATGAGTAATTATTCTTAATCTGGGCAGCCGTGCTAAATCCAAATACTGCTGGTCCTTTTCTCTTAGGAAGTTGTTCATATTGAGGTTCATTCCATTCCAGTCCATCTAATGTAGTCGCGGCTGCAGCCCAAGTGGGAATTTCATCTTCCCAATCGTCTTCTAAGTCCTGATTGTCATCCCTTTCTTGTATTCGTTTAATCACTGTATTGCTTTCCCCGGTTCTAACAACCATTTCTTTTTCAACTAACCAATCAATCATCCGGTCAATCCTTATCCTCAAATCATCTTTACGAATTTGTTGAGAAAGTAATGTTTCTTCAAAGAATTTACCCAAAGCATCTCTATCGGTTAGTCCACCTGTTGCAATTGACGAAAGAATGTGAGAAAGCAATGCATTTTCAAGTTGTGATTCAACATCTTCGGGTTCTCCAAAAATGTATTTTTCAGTTACAATATCTCTCTGCGATTCATTTTTCGCCATTATCCATGCTTCACCGTGATTATCGTAAGTGGGTCTTCCCGCCCTCCCCAACATTTGTTGAATTTCCATTGTTGTATATCTTCCACTCTTCCATCGTTTCCAATCTCTGATGATTACACGTCGAGCTGGTAGATTTACTCCTGCAGCAAGTGTTGGAGTTGCACAAATACATTTCAATAATCTATCTTTGAATGCTTGCTCAATGATCATTCTTTGTCTCCCTGTTAGTCCAGCATGATGAAATGCTACTCCGCCTTTTACCGAATTAGAAAGACGATCTGAAAGATTGGAACTATCTTCTCCTTTGGAAATTTTCTTGGATAATTTTTCTAATTCATCAAATTCCTCTTTGAGTTCATCGTTAGAAGACAAGTTCTTGACTCTCATTTTACCCAATTCTCTTGCCTCTTTTTCTGCAGATGATCTTGTACCTACGAATAATATCATTTGACCTCCATCTGAAATTGTATCGTTGAGAATAGAATTAGTGATTTTTGTTTCCTTACCATCTAATTTTCTTTGAGGGGGTAATTCTGAATCATTTTTTGGACCTATTATTCTGTGAATTTCTAATTCTAGGCCAGTCAAAGTTCCCTGCTGTAAATTAACAGGCCTCCATTCTGATTCTATCAAATGAGCATCTAACCATTTAGCTAACTCATGCGGATTCCCGACAGTTGCTGACAAAGCAATCCTTTGCGCGTTCGGGTTTAGATGGCGTAATCTTGCTAGTAAGACTTCCAGTGTAGGTCCCCTAGATGAATCGTTGATAAGATGAAATTCATCTGCAATTACTATACTCAATCGTTCAGAAAACGTAGGATTATTTCTTAATATAGAGTCTAATTTTTCAGATGTGCAGACTACAATATCTGAATTCTCAATACCTCCTGATTCTCCATCACGATCTCCGATTGCTATTCCAACACTAAGTCCAACCGTATCAGCTAGATTACGTAATTCGTCTACCTTTTCACTAGCAAGCGCCTTTAGTGGAACGATGTAGAAAGCACGTTCCCCTGATTCTGCATTTCGAAGTTTTTGTAAAATAGCCAAATACGCAATAAGAGATTTTCCACTAGCTGTTGGTGTTGCTAAAAGTAGATTTTTTCCTTCAAGAGCGGGACCTATTGCCATGGCCTGAGGGGGGTGCAGTGTAGTGATTCCTTGTTGTTTCAAATGCTTTATTATTCTTGGATCTAAGTCCAGCGAACTTACCTTAGTAGGGCTCTTCGCGGGGTCCATGCGCTGTTGTATTGCTTCATTGTCCTAAAGCATGACGTGTGATGTCTAAATTCCGCATAGCCTAAGTGCTTAATCTCTGTAGGTGGCTCATGGATGCAGAAGATGGTGCGACTGGTGTCCTTCAAGATTTAGAGGAAGAACCCGATGTCAATGATTGGGTTGAGATTTTTTGGGGCTGTTTCCTAGTTGCAATTGGTTTGCATCGACTATTCCATCCCGGCGATTTACTAGATGATAGTGCAATGAGGTGGATTGCAGGCGGAGTTGTTGGTCTTGGAATTGCATGGATTGGACACGGTCTAAAGGATATGATGGTAAAGGAGACCAGAAGAGCAACTGCTGCTCTGCTGAACGGAGAGGCTAGTCCGTCTGTCGATTACAGTCTCATTAGGGATGTTCTCCTTCATCCATCAGAATATCGTTCATTTCTTCAATTCGCATATGAACAGGCTTTCAGCGACGGGATTTTAACGGAAGAAGAAATGGAAGAATTATCCGAGATTGCTAAGGCACTGGATCTTAACGATCCCGAGGTTTCTAGAATTGCTACAATTGCAGCAATAAATTCAGCTTTAGCCGATGGCCAAGTAAGTGAGGCAGAGAGAATACTAATTCACCACGCAGCAACTCCTCTAGGGTTTTCTGATGAGCAATTCAAGGCTATTGATTCAGCATTGGAAGATGGTGTTATTGATGATAATGAACGAAAGATGTTAATGAAAATGATTGGCGGACTTCAAAATGAAGAAGAGTGATTATTCTAATTTCATTTTCAGTACAATTTCTTGAGCAGTCTTTCTTTGTTGATTAGTAATGATTCCAATTATCAAAAGGATTCCGAATCCGACTCCGACTAAAATTCCGGATAATAATGGATAGGACGGCGCTCCAGAAATTCCATTTGTAGTAGGAGTAATTGAGGAGGTGTGGGCCACACTTGTTCTTATTGATAGGTCAATGGCATCGAGTCCACAATCACAATATGATACTGTAATTAACTCTGGAAGAAGTCTGGTGGTGAAGTCATTCCATTCCTTCCAGTCCACCGAGTTCGGTCTTGTTGTCCATACTCTTTCTGAAACAGATCCTTCTCCTGCGGAATCAGTCATATCCCAATCAATATGAAGAATAGAACCAATGGGTTTTTCATTTAAAATTAAACTTGCTTCTAGTAACAATAGATCTAAACTTAGTAACCTCCCTGCTCTTAGTATATACATAATTTGTTGATTTGAGTCAAGAGAATGTTTTTTCATTTCGTCAAATATATATCGATCTAAATCTATATCATTTAATTCATCAGTTTGGATTTGCCATCTTCCATCTCCTGTAGGGTGCACTCCTTCAATATGAAGGCGAACAGCAAAATTTTCTCCAGACATAGTTCCAAAAAAGCCCGTAGCAATATCCACATTATCCTCTATTACAGACGTTGCTACCAATTCAAGTCTATTCTCTATCCATTCATCAAGTGATTTTTCTGAATTATTAGGCAAGGTGGAAATGGTAGCTGTAAGAGGGGTAATTATTGACCCAATTAGAATCAGTAACATCGCACTTGGGATTCCCCATTTACGACTTAATGGATTAATGATTGGCATTTTCAAAATCAGTAAAGAAATCGAACCTCCAATTCCTATCAGTAAAATTGTATTACTTCCAGTTCGATCAGTTTCTTCTTTTTCGGTAGTTTGCCCTATCCATCCAGTCCCAGTTGGCCAGCGAGTATCTAATTCAAAATCGCTTATCTCCATTGCACCTGTTCCTGGCAAGATTTCTTGGGCACTCCAGCTATATACTCCAAATCTTTCAATTTCGCCGTAGAAACATAGTCGCAATCGTGCCTTATCTTCAAGATTCCAAATAATGACATTCTCAATTAAATCACCTTCTTGTGTAGTTCGAATAGAAGGAGATGGTTGAATTTGCCCATCAAGGGTACCTAGAGTTGGAATGATTTCCGTGATGGCAATTTCAGAAGGCATTGGACTCCAAGTAATATCTATTCGAAGTTCAGAGGCTCTTTCTCCAACACTAAATGTAAAACAGTCGATATCCTGGTCAATTAGTGCTCCGTTTATTTGATCCCCTACTTCAATAGATTTAGGTTCGGATAACGAACTTGGTTCATCTACATCTACTGCATCCTGATCCAATGACCATTGTATTGGTAGATCAAAATATGTAGAACCTGAAAGACCTAATTTCCAAGTAACAGGCCTATCGATTTCGAAAGCAAGTGTCAATTGAATTATATCGTTTGGGGATAGAATTCTCCCTGAAGATAAGTCAATTTCTTGATCTTCCAAACGATATTCGTTTGCTGATGAAAAGGGAGTCTCTGTTTGACCTTCGATTAACCATTCATTTGTGGATGGTCCAATTGCCAAAATGATATTTAGATCTGGACGAATATATTCCCCAGGATCTTCTTCAATTGTTAAATCAACAACTAATTCATCAATGGAATTTGGAATTAAAGCATGATATGATTGTGGAGGCGACATGATGAATTCAAATTGAATAATTTCAGGAGATAGGGGGGATGCACTGGTTTCAGAATTTTTGATTTCATTAATTCCAGTAATTGAGTTGGTCAGTTGGCATGTTGAATCATCTACACAGATAGCATTTAACACAGTCTGATTTGTCGAAAGTTCTGAATCAACTAAAGGTAGATAGCCAATCAAAATTGTAATTGAAAGGAACACAAATGCCCGTTGTGTTGTTTGCCCTCTCATATCCCCTCCACTTCATTATAGATCATGAGTTTGTCCCATTGGTGAATCGATTAAAGTCACCTTACATTCCCTACAAAGATACCTACCATTGCTTTTTCTTGTTCTAGGATGTTTTTTGTCACATCTTGGACATGTCCAGAGCCATTTTGCGGCTCTATTTCTCAGAAAATTACCAAATTCTTTTCCTGCATTTTTCGCCTCTTCATCGGGCCATAAATCCTCTAGTCGTCTAAATACTGCATCATGTCTAATATTTCCAATAGCATGTAAGTATTCATGAAACATCAGAAATTGAGCATAATGAATCCATTTTTCATTAACCGCTTCAGGATGGATTGCTACCTCTTTGACATCTTCAATCGTTTTTGTATAACCTTTAGGTCCGGGTTTAAATCGACAGACTGCATGCATTCTGGTTGAGTTTTTTCTAATATAACCCAGAGGAATTCGCTTTAATTTCTCTTCTTCTTCTGGACTGATTAAATCTAAAATTCTCATCACTGGAATAACAATGTTTCGAATCTCATCCAGCTTTCTATTGGTCATTTTATTTCCTCAATTCCATCTATGGTAAGCGGGGTGTCCTTCTTTTACTGCGACAAAAAGTCCCTTTCCTTTCGCACAAAGTTTGTCATCAGCAAACATTTCCATGCTAATTGATGCCCTATCTTCTAGAAGTTCAGTAACTTCACTTATCACAGTTAATTCAACCCCATGGGGTGTAGGTCTTCTAAGTTGAACACTGTAATTTGCAGTAACGGTACAAGGAGGTTCTGAATCTCCATGTAGACTCATTATGGCCATTGCAGCCGTCCAGTTGCCATGACAATCAAGAAGTGTACCTATAATTCCCCCATTTATCATACCCGGGAATGCTTGATGATGATCTTCGGTATTGAATGTCATTGTTAGTCCATTATTCATATCATCACGATTAAACGATCGAATTCTCAACCCGTTTTTATTCGCAGGTCCGCATCCAAAACAAATTGAATTCGGAGCATGGATTTCTTGGACTGACTTTTCCCCTTCCATGTATCGACACACATTGGTCGGTCCTTGAGTTTCGGGGTAGAAAAAATAAGAATTTTAAGAATAATTTGACATTAGAGTTCAAAGACCCACAAATTCCCCGGGTGAAATGGAGAGGTACCTTGAAGACTGGAGAGAAGAAGTCAAAGGCTTCGAAAAAGCCTTCTACTAAAGTATCTAATCAACTTCCCCGCAGTCGTCGAGTTAAGGTAGAGAAAGCCTTGGAAAAAAAGGAAAACCCTTTGGGTTCATTAAAATCAAAAAAGAAGCCAAAGACACATCGTTTCGCCAGAACTAGAACTAAACCCGGAGAGATGCGCACAATACGATTTCCACTTCTAGAAACCTCAATGGGAGATCCTTGGCCAATTAGAGTAACTATAATTCATGGAGCAAAACCTGGACCCGTAATCACATTATTAGGAGCAGTTCATGGAGATGAGTTAGTTGGCCCAATTGCCTTAACTCATCTATTAGGATCGTCTTTTTCAGGACTTGACAAGCCATTAGATCCTAACTCACTTGCTGGAACAATCCGAATAGTACCAGTATTAAATTTACCAGGATATCGAATGCGGAGTAGATATTTTCCAGATGGTAGAGACCTAAATAGAGAATCTCCAGGTACTGAAACTGGAAATACAACTTCTAGAGTAGCAAATAGAATTTTTCAGAATATTATCTCAGGTTCTGATTATGTAGTCGATCTTCATACTGCTGCAAGAGGAAGGACAAATTTACCCCAAATTCGAGCAGATCTTGCGGATGCACCTAGTAATGTGATTGCCAGAGGATTTGGGATAGAGGTCATTTTAGATTCATTAGGACCCAGAGGCTCATTCCGAAGATCAGCAAATGAAATGGGAATTGGATACGCTACGTATGAAGGAGGAGGTGCTAACACCTCTGATGCTGGTGCGGTTCAAGTTGCAATCTACGGTATTTTGAATGTCATGCGTTCGTTGTCAATGATTCCTGGTCAACCTTCTCGCCCCAGAGCCCGATTATTAGCGCATGGTTCAACTTGGATTCGCGCAGATCAAGGTGGTCTGTTGGATATGAGAGCTCCCGCTGGACGATTTGTTGAAGAAGGAGAGGTTGTAGCTACCATCACCGATCCAGAACGTCCAGGTGCAATTGAAAATGTTCTCTCTCCTAGTCGTGGTTTGTTGATATGTACTGCAACTAATCCATATGTAAATTCAGGCGCACCCGTCGGACATCTTCTTCCAATTCATAGAGGGATTAGAGCTGTTGAGTCTATGTTGGATAAAGAACGTCAGTTGGTACCTTCAGGAACTGACGGAGATCCACCATGGAGAGAGGAAACAGACGTTGATGAAATTGAGGTAGAAGGCGAATGGATTGCAGGTAATGTGGATGGAGGTTGGCATTGTGAAATTAACTCTCCACCGACCTCGGTTTCTGCTGAGGAAGAAGCCGCAGAGTCCTAAGAATCAAGGTTTTCTGTTATTGAATTCAGGCGCTCTCGGTAGTTGATTATCGTGTAACGAAATTCTTCTTCTTTCATGTATTGGGGGAGGAGTCCACGCTCTAACTGATTCCTTATGTTTAGAATTTCTTGTCATTAAAATTACAAGTAGTAATATTATCAAAATTCCTAGAATAACTATTAACATATCAATAGGAATAGGTAGTTCATTCAACGAGTTAGATTCTTCTTGTCCCGATTCGGATTTATCTTCGTTTTCCTCGTTATCCATGATTGGTTCAGGTTCGGGTTCAGGTTCTGGTTCTGGTTCAGGTTCTGGTTCAAGTACAGGAATTGTCTCAGCAATCATTCGAACAGTCCAGCTTAATTCAATGGATCCATTTGCATCCTCTAATAAGATTTTGAAGACTACAGTCAATCGTCCCTGAACACAAGATGTTGCTTCAAAATCATCTTGGGGATCATTACAATCAATTACTGGAACAACTAATTCAGAAGGTGAACCGTCGATGATTTCTGAGTCCCGGTACCACGTCTCATTAAGTTCTACACCTGCAGGTGCACCACTCCATGTAAACGACAGTGGACTATCTGTAATGATATGTTCAAAGAAATTTAAATTCGGATTTTGAGTAAGTGCGGCTTCCCGGTCTACATTTTCGTCAACTATCGAGTCACAATCGTCATCGATTCCATTCCACATTTCATTTGCACCAGGATAAATTGAAGAATTACTGTCATCACAGTCAAAGAGCCACAGTACACCATCTATATCAGAATCTATCTCAGCAGTTAGAGGATCAGTAGAATGAATATTAATCTCTTCCCCATCCTTCAGTCCATCACTATCAGTATCGTTATTTGTAGCATTAGTATTGTGTACATGGAATTCATCATGGTCATATAGGCCATCATTGTCTGAATCTAAGGTAAGGAAATTTTCATCAATTTCTGAATCACAATCTTGATCTATTCCATCTAATATTTCTATAGCATTAGGATGAATTGTTTCATTAGTATCGTCACAATCTTGGAACCAGTAATACCCATCACTATCCGAATCTAAATCTGCGATTAATGGATCCGTAGAATGAATATTTACTTCATCACCATCTGAAAGGCCATCAATATCAGTATCAGCATTGTTAGGATCTGTTAGATGAGTATGATATTCCTCATAATCACTTAGCCCATCACTATCTGAATCAATGAATTCAAATCCTTCGTCGATAAGTGAATCACAATCGTCATCAATTCCATTCAAAAGTTCTGGTCTACCTGGATTGATATTCGGGTCATTATCATCACAGTCTCCGAACCAATAATATAAATCCGAATCCTCATCTAAATCTACGACTAAGGGGTCACTTCCGTAGATATTTACTTCTTGGCCATCTGTCAGCCCATCCCCATCAGTATCCTGTAAATTCGGATTTGTTGAATTTACCAAGACTTCTGTACCATCATCTAGTCCATCACCGTCAGAGTCAGGATTATTTGGATCTGTAGATTCATTTAGAATTTCATCTCCATCATTTAGCCCATCTCCATCAGTATCTGCTAGTGAGGGGTTAGTGCTGTGGATGTTAGTCTCATTTACATCAGTGAGCCCATCTCCATCAGAATCTCGGTATTCATCGACACCATAGAATTCAAGATGCCAGTCTACGAATGTTCCTGTATCTCCATTGGCTTTATCTTCGACAGATAGTGTCCAATCTCCCAAGGCATATTCGTCTAAGTGTCTTTCAGATCCAAAAGACCATGCTGTGAAATCATTCCTTTCATCTCCGTGTTTCTCGCTAAGAACAGATTCAGTACCGTCAGGAGAAGTGAGAATAATTTCTAAGTCTCCCCTCGCTGAATGAGTGATATTAACTACAATACTAACATGTTCAATTTTCAAATCCTGATTAACAGTGATAGTATCAGTTACAGGTGCTCCATTATCAGGAATGGAAGTACTAGGTGAAGAAATAGAGGTTCCAAATGTTGTTTCAGTTTGTAATTTAGTCCAGTTAGCTGCTAATGTTACTGCTGCGTGAGCATCTACGGCTCCGAATCCATACTTGTGTGATATATCGTGGCCTGCTCCATTTGTACTCCATGAAGAATCACCGGCGTCATTTTTTCGAGCAGAGTTGGCTAAAATTGACATAACATCTCTTGCAGTAAGGGTAGGGTCAACTTCGAGAATTAATGCTGTAACTCCAGATACCAATGGAGTTGCAGAAGAAGTACCTCCAAAACTTGGATTTATGTCCCCTGAATTGTTATACCCGCCACTTCCAGGAATATCTGCCGTATGGATTCCTCTTGAACCACCATTTGAATGAGCTACAACTAGTACATTTGCCCCAGGTTCAGAGTACCACGATTGGGTTCCAGCGTTAGTAATAGCACCCACAGAAATTGTTTGCCTAGCATTTGCATATCCATCATAATTTGAGTTGTCTGAATCGGCATTTCCATTTCCTCCTGCCCAGGTAATTACATTCCCGTATCCATTTCTACCCGAGTTAAAATCAGATTCAAGAGCAGCAACAGTAAGTGGGCCGGGGCCCGTTAAAGAGTAAAGCCAGCTGAATGCGTCTCCGTCATAGGGCCCCCAAGAGTTGCTGTAGATATCATTATTCTGATCATCTAAACTTAGTGCGCCTGCTTCCATAGCATCTGATTTTGGACATGCTATCAATAGAGAACCACTCATATCTGCTCCAAATGCCACTCCTGCAATTCCATAGCTGTTATTTCCACGACCTCCAGCAACTCCTGCTGCGGAAGTTCCATGCCCATCTCCTGAACCAGGTGTGGGATCTGCATCATTGTTACAATAATCATAGGAGCCTGATGCCTGATAACCTGGTGATAAATCACTATGGCTATGCGCAAAACCATCGTCAATAATTGAAATTGTCACTCCACTACCATTTGCGATATTCCAAGCAGCAGTGACATTTGCATCTTCGCCAATGGTTCCTCCTCCTTGACCAGAATTAATTAGGTGCCACTGAGAACCAATTTCAGGGTCGTTCAGAACAGCCCTAGTTTGATGTTCTTGTAGTCGATCGGGTAGACTTCTTTCAATTAGGCCCTCATTTTCCAAGTCATGTAGAATTTTATGGGGATTGCTATCGTCATTAAATTTCCAAATCCAAGCACCCTCAAGAAAAGGCGCAGCTTTTATTTCAACGTCTTCATCTATCCATGGTTTGATAGTTTCAGGAATTAATGTTGACAACACTAACCATTGCTCGGGAGGATCATCAGGGATTGAATTCTCAAAGGCTTCGACTTGAAAAAAAGCTCGCTGAACAGCACCTGAATATGTATGGAAGACATTTTCTGTTTGCGGGGGTATCTCTTGAGAGGAAGCAAATGGTGTAATCAAAGATAGTAACATGACTGCAGTGAGAGCGACCACTGTCCCGCGCATACCACTTCATGGGTTCCGAAGCGTCATAGTGGTTTGCTATGTATCGAGAAAAGTATTAACCTCATTTTTCACTTCTTCGTCTTCCATTAAACGACGTTGAGATTTAGCAATATCAAAGAGATGATTAACCAATTTTTCGCTAGGCTGATAACCATTCTTCTCTAACCAAAACACAATATTTGAACGTCCAGACATGTGTCCTATTCTGATAATTTGTTCAAGGCCAAAATCTTGGGCAGGTACTCCGCTGTAAATTCTATCTGCAAGCCAATCATCACCCTTCTTCATTGCTTTCACAACAGCACTAGCGTGTACTCCTGTACCTGTTTCGAAAGCATCTTGACCGAAGACGGGATAATTCCTTGGAAGGTCAACCTCGACATACTCATTGGCCTTTCTCATATACTCGTTTAGAGATGTTAAGTCGTTATCTATGGCCCCCATCAATTTTAGGTTCACTAAAGTTTGATCGATTGGGGCATTTCCTGCTCTTTCTCCAACACCTAGTGCCGTGCCATGAATTACATCTGCACCAGCATAGTATGCAGAAATATTGTTCGCAACCCCTAGTCCTCTATCTTGATGTCCATGCCAATTCACTTCAATGTCTCTTCGTTTGAAACCAGCATCTGGAATAACTTCGTCTTGTACGAAACGGAGAAGTTGTTCTACTCCATTTGGTGTTACATGCCCACATGTATCGCAAACACACAATCTGTCGGCTCCTAGTTCAAGAGCTCTGGTATATACTGCCTTGATATCCTCGGGCTTCGATCTGGTAGTATCTTCTGTCACGAACATTACAGGGATATCGTTATTGACAGCAAATGAAATTGCTTTTTCCGCAGTAGAAATTATTTTTTCCATTGTCCAATTTTCAGTATATTGTCTAATTGGACTGGTGCCTAAGAAGGCACTTGCTTGGATTGAAATTTCATGTTTCGCTTGAAGATTGACCATTGGTTCAATATCTCCAACAACAGTCCTCACTGCACATCCTGGTCGAATTTGGTAATCATTGTCTTTGATATGCGCCAACATCGCATCGATATGGTCGACATGGAAAGGGCCAGCACCTGGTAGCCCTAAATCCACTTTCTGAATTCCCAAATTTTCCATATGGTCAAGCAATTCAATTTTTTCTTCAATTTTTGGATTTCTAGCTGACGGACTTTGCAGACCATCACGCAGTGTTTCATCATCAAACCAAATTGGATGAGGGTGTGCGCTTTCATCTCTAGTAAAGTCATTCTGGATGAGATTCCAATCATAGATTAAGTCCATCTCGTCCATGGCGCCCCTCCCCCTCGGTACGCCAAAGAAGCATGACTACCGTATCAATGCCGCGCTCTAATTTTTCTGTTTTGCAAATACATCCTTTCTGAAAATCATTACACATGTTAGAATCAAGAAAATCAATGAAGCAATTGTATTCAAAGATGAAACTACTAGTCCTAGGAACATCAATGCGAGATAGTACAGAGAGATACGGAATGAACGTGCTGCGGAAGGAATTCTACCCTTCTCATCAATATCTTCTGATACATCAATTGTCAATAAACTTCGGAAATACCAGATTCCCAGAATCATTGCAATAGCCGTCCATGTAACTGCTCCTTCGGTGCCCACAGCTTCAATATTCATCCAAGGAATTGCAGCAATAGCAATCAAAAGTAAACCGTATATTTTCATTTCTAATAGTGTTCTATCTGCTCCCTTAACCCAGGGCATCATGGGGACTCCAACTTTTTGATACTCCGTGGAACGATATAGTGCAAGAGCCCAAAAGTGTGGAGGGGTCCAGAGGAATATCAATGTAAACATCAACCAGGGAAGAGGATCTCCACCTAGGAAAAATGGATTAGAAATGCTTAGTTCATTTGCATGGCTAGCAGCAGCCCAACCCACTAAAGGTGGAGTTGCACCAGCAATTCCGCCGATTACAATATTTTGAGTCGAAGTCCGTTTTAGCCAAATTGTGTAAATTAGAACGTAAAAGATAATGCTAAATCCGGACCAAAAAGCTGCAACAGCGTTTGACATCGTCAAAAACCAAGCAACTCCTAATATTGAGATAGAGATTCCAAACCAAAGAGCATTGTTCGGACTGACAGTTCCTAATGGGACAGGTCGCTTGTCCGTTCTACTCATTTCAGGATCGATGTCTCTATCATACCACATATTGATTGAATTGGCACCACCTGCCGTCAGCGTACCACCAAGGACTACGACAAACATAACTTGGCCAGTGCGTAGAATATCCCACTCACTGCTGATTCTCCATTCTAGTGCGTCATGAATTAAAACTGCACACAAAGCGGTGATTTGTAGTAGAATCAAAACTCTTGGTTTCATGAGAGCAACATAGGCTCTAATACCACTGGTCTCTGGTTCACTCACAGAATGTCCTCACATAACTTCGCATTGAATAATTGGGTTAATTGATAGAACAAACCATCATTCCTCCTCTAAATTTCCTCTTCCATGAATTTTGATTAGAATCAATCCTGAAGCGAACAATAGGAATGTAACTGAAGCTACTAGTAGATGTACAACTGATAACCATTCCATGAAACCAGATTCGGCAGTCCAAGAAAGAACATATGCAGCGCCTAGAATTATATTTCCTATGAAGGTCAGAGTACCATAGTTAGATAATTTTCTGATAGGTTCGTCTGGTACCCAATTATCCTGATCTTTCCAAAGCCAAATCAGTATGCACAGAACGACAAGTACCAACCATCTATGAATGGCCTGAGATTGAATAATAATATCCTGTATGATTAATCCTAATGTTCCGGAGCATAGTGGCCATGAGTTGGGGATACCGGATACGCCACATGCATAATTAGCCCCCTCTGTTGTCGAAATGTAAGTACCTACTAGTAAAACTGCTAATGTACCAAATGTAGCAACTGAAAGCCGATTTATTGTTTTCTTATCAGATTTAATTTGTATTTTTTTGCCTATATCTTTACGCCAAGATATATGTAAAGAAATTAGTGAAAGTGTAAAAATTAAGGCTGAAATAAGATGAATTGCAACTGACCAATTTTCATTATCCCACTTGACTGTAACGTATCCGATGAAACCTTGCCAAATGACTAATACTAAGGACAGAGCAGATAACCGATAGGATTCTATCGAAAGAGAATCACGTTGACTTCTGACAATCAAGAATTGAAGAATAACCAAAGGACCAAGGACAGAGCCGGCTAATAGACGATGAAACCATTCAGTAAAAATTTGAAAACTGGTGTAGCGATGATTTGCTCCCCTTGAGTCAATTTCATCCGGATTTTCATCCCACCACTCTCCTTGCTCCTCTTCCGAGATGTCAAAACCCCATGTTCCAAAGCATAAAGGCCAGTCTGGACAAGATTCACCGGCATCATAAATTCGAATTGTACCTCCCACTGCGATAACTGTTGCAGTGATTACAATAAGTACCATTGGAAGGTGATGCCAGCGCATCTTCCGTGGTTCCATGATTGTCGGAGGGCAGAGGGGTATTTCAACGCCTGATGACTCCCAAGGTCATGCGTTCCGATTTGTACTTGGGTTTACTACTCGCGGCGCTACTTATTCTTCCGTCTTCAATAATGGCTTCCCCGATAGAAGTTGATGATTCATTAGGGCTTGAATCTCCAGGTAGAATTGTCGATGCTGTTGTATTGGATATCAATGGTACCGAAGGAAATGGGGAAAACTTTCGTAGGTCACCATTGGTAATTGAATTACATACAGCAACCTGGTGTGATCCTTGCCGCCCAGCTGAAGTTGAATTGAATGAATTACTCAATGTTTGGCCAAATTTAATTGCTTTACATCACCATTCTTCAACTTTCGACCCTCTATCAATTGATGCAAGTAATGTCACAAAGACCAGTCAAAATGTTTTGGGTTATCCCACATTGGTAATTGATGGCAGATGGTCTCTAAATGGTAGCAATCAGAGTCAAGATTTGTTCGATCTCGTTGCTGAGATTACTTCTGAAGGAGGCACTCGATCATCTGCTCCAAGCGACATAATTATTGGAAATTGGAGTATAAATAACACCATCGTTTCCGTTGATATTAATGTAACATCTCCAACATTACAAGTTGACATTTTTTATGTCGTTGATGGTATTAATTATGCTCCTTTGGGCTTGTTATCCGATGTTGTGGTTGCAGGTAAAGTCGATATTAATGTGAATTCTACAGTAAATATCTCATTGAATGGGTCACGAATAAGTTCAACTGGAGATAATGGTCAATTAGTTGTGGTAGCAAGAAATCCCGGAGATGCGAAGTTGGTTTCTGGTTCAGATAAAATGCCATATGATGGTTTTCAACTAGCACCTAATAATTCTCCTCCTCGTTCATTGTTTGATGAAAGTACATGGTTAGTATGGCTAATCTTACTTGGAGGAGTTGCTGCCTCGCTTCCAGCTTTTCAGCATACCTTCCCATTGCTTTGGTCACAAAGAAAGTCTGAAGAAGAATGAATCATTCATGAGGAACGATATCCATTGGTAAAAGATCTCTCTCGTATTCTAGAATAGCAATCTTCTGAGGATCTAGTACGAATCGCGTATTTGCTCCTTCGACTCCATATAATTGGATTAGCTCGTCTTTGAAATGTTCACGTAGGGCATCTTCGCTAACATGGATAGGAGCACCCATACTAATTTGCAACGCTCTAGCACCGATAATTCGTGCCTTCTCAAATCTGGTGTGTTCTCGGATTGGTTTGACCATGTTGTATCACCTGACAGCCCTCCGAACTTCGGCTCTGCAATAAGGACTGCGCCTAGAAAAATATTCATTCTACACGTTCAATTAACATCGCAACAGCATTTCCTCCGCCCAAACAGAGAGATACAATACCCTTGTGACCATCGATTCTTCTTAAAATTCCTAACATTGTAATTAGACATCGAGTCCCTGAAGAACCCAAAGGATGGCCTAAACTTACAGCGCCGCCATTGAGATTGAATTTATTGTCTGGAATCCCTATCTCATTTGCAACCGCACAAGAAGCAGATGCAAATGCTTCATTGTGCTCAAATACATCAATATCCGTTACTTTAAGTTCATTTCTTTGAAGAAGAGTATTGATTGCTGGAATTGGAGCATACATTACTCGTTTGGGCTCAACGCCACTGGTACACTGATCAATGATTTTAGCTAAAATTGGCCACCCTTGCTCAATCGCAAATTCTTCGTCAGCGACCAGTACTGCACTTGCTCCATCATTGAGGGTTGATGCGTTTCCTGCGGTAATACTTCCATCTTTTTTGAATACACTACCTAATTCTGCAAGAGTTTCAGCATTACTATTTTCTCTAATTCCTTCATCTGTTCGAATTTCTTTAGCACCATCTTCAGTGTCTATGTTTACAGGGATAATTTCCCATTCAAACCACCCATTATCTCTAGCATTAGCAGCCCTTTGGTGAGACCTCGCTGCAAATTGATCCATCTCTTTTCTAGAAATTGAACATTCTTCTGCGATTACTTCACCAGTATTTCCCATGTGCATGTCATTGTACACATCCCATAGTCCGTCGTGTACCATTGAATGAATCAATGAAGTCGAATCTACCTCCTCTCCTCTTCTATATCCTCGAATAATATGTGGGGCATTAGTCATGCTTTCCATTCCTCCTGCTATTACAGCCCGATATTCTCCAGCTTTAATTGCCGAAGAGGCAATCATTACTGATTTGAGACTCGATCCACAAACTTTGTTGATAGTGGTGCAAGGAGTAGACACAGGTAAACCTGCTCCAAGTGCAACTTGCCGTGCAGGATTTTGTCCCACTCCTGCTTGAAGGACTTGGCCCATTAAAACCTCATCAATAATATTGCTTTCAGAGTTTAATCCAACTTTTTCAATCAATCCTTTGACCACGCAAATCCCAAGTTTTACAGCACTCATTTCTGAGAATACACCTCTATATCTTCCAATCGGAGTTCGCGCAACTGCGCAAATCACAGGAGTTCTCATGGCTGTGGTAGAGACCATTGAAAGAAGAACTTTCTTCCTTATCAGGCAAATCCGTAGAATTCTGGATTAATCAATTTCGGGCGTGATTCAGTTTTGATCAAAATCGTACGAACGGACCAAAGGTCTGTGAAAACTCTGTATGATGTTGTAGCATCGAGATAATCAACTCCAGACGATCCTCCTGTACCAATTCTTCGACCAATTATACGTTCAACCATCCTAGCATGACTATGTCTCCATTTTACCATGGCTTCTTCCAGTTCTATCATCCTATCAATCAAGGTTCTAGGCCACGAAAGAAGAGGTAGATCTCTGTATGATTCAATGAATAATAGGCCTGCTCGTGCCCTATCGATTTCTCCTTCAGGGATTAGAAAATTCCTCGCCCCTTCTGCGATTGAAGCAAAACGCGCTTTGATTGCTTCTGAATCTCCCATTCCCCATTCCGACATGCGAGATGCCATTTCTTCTCCATGTCTTACTTGGGCAGAAATATGGCTCTGAACATAGCTTTTGACTATTTCTTCATCTCCATCATCTCCTGGAGAAGATCCCATTATTGGAGTCCTTGCTAGCCATGCTCGTGCAGTATCCCACAAACTATCTTCATTCATTCTAGATTCCAGTCTTTGTAATGCAATAGCACCATTTTTTGATTCTTGGGCCATTTTTCTAAATCGTGCTAGGGGGTCCATTCCGCCGGTTCGTTGTTCATCTGAAAGACCAATTAGAATTTCTAACTCTCGCATTTGGTATGATTCAAATCCCGATGCACTCCCTAGTCCGTCTCTGAAAACAAGAAAATCCTGCGGAGTTAGTGTTTCCATCACAGACCATTGTTGAGCCATGAGTCGGAAAATTTCAGTAACTCTTCCAAGTCTGTGTACTACAGAAGGTATCATTTCTTCAGCAACTTGTTCAGATGAGAGGGTATCTCTAGATTCTGCTAGTTCCCGGATAACTTGTTTAAACCATAGCTCAAACGTCTGATGTACTACCATAAAATGCATTTCATCTGCAGATATATTTTCGTCACCCTGAAGAGAAAGTAGCTCTTCTAGATTGAGATAATCTCCATAACTTGGTCGCTTGCGAGATCCTCCGCCCATGAACATCATCTGTCGGTTAGGTTTGTAATGCATTTCGACGAACGTTATTCCCATAGATGGAAAATCGTCAATAACCACATACTTGACCGGTCCCTATGGCAGTAGGCGTAATTCCACTTCCCGAGTGGCTACAATCGTATGACTGCTCAGCAATTACCATAGCCGTGGTGGCTTCACACTCCTCCTTGCAAATTCTTCATGGTGCTCGCCAAGAAGGTTTTCGAACATTGGGGATTTGTGTCGGCAAAGAACGAAGGAAAATGTACAGTGCTTTTCCAGGTGCAGAGCCCGATGAATGGTTGGTTCTAGATGATTACAAGGAATTAATGGATCATGCAGAATATCTCCGCAAAAGAAATTCAATCATTATCCCACATGGTTCTTTGGTTGAATATCTGGGTCCAAAGTTATTCCAAGAACTTCAGGTGCCTACATTTGGTAATCGGAATATATTGGAATGGGAAGGAAGTAGAGAGCGTCAAAGAATTTGGCTAGAGTCGGGAGGCTGTACTATGCCAAAGGTTATTGATGACCCGAAAGATATCAATGGACCAGTTATTGTGAAGTATGCTGGAGCAAAAGGAGGTAGAGGCTACTTCATTGCTAGAAACTTTAGAGATTTTAGACGCAATGTCGATCTTGACGAGGAGTTTACCATCCAAGAATATGTATTGGGAACTAGGTACTATTTTCAATTCTTCTTCGACCCAATCCCAGATGATGGATATCAAGTTGAAGGAATGGGATCTAATTCTAACCAATCCTTAGGCAGATTGGAGTTAATGAGTATAGACCGTCGTGATGAATCCAATGTTGATGAATTCTACAAGTTAGGTAGCCTTACAGATATTAGAGATATGGGCCTTGAACCATCATTTGTTGTCACTGGAAATACGCCTGCTGTTCTCAGGGAATCACTTCTTCCTCAAGCCTTCAAATTAGGAGAGGGAGCAGTTGCCGCGTCCATGGAATTAGAAGGAGCAGGAAAAGGAATGGTCGGTCCATTTTGTCTTGAAACAATTGTAACTGATAAGTTAGAATTCAGGGTGTTTGAGGTAAGTGCAAGAATAGTCGCTGGTAGTAATGTAGCAGTAGGTGGCTCACCTTATTCAGACATTAATGAACCAGGAATTAGTACTGGACAACGTGTTTCTCGTTGTATTAAGAAGGCAATTGAAAAAGATAGACTCCTTGAAATTCTATCATGATTATTTCTTTGAAATCAATCCTCGATCTTCGACAATAGTCAGATTTCCCGGAGGAAGACACCCTAACACATCATCTTGAACTAGTCCAGTTGCCTTTGCAATACGATTAGCGATTGTATCTTTTTTCTCGATCCCTGGTTGCATTCTTATCCAACGTTGACAAATTTTCGAAATAGTGGAATGTGTTCCAACCAATGGCAGTGGTATCCCATTAATTGCAACCACTCCTAGAGATAATTCAGTAGGCATGTTGCGATACCATGTTCTTTGACCTCGAATTACAAACGACCCCCTTCCCAATGCTTCACCAGTT
This sequence comes from uncultured Candidatus Poseidoniales archaeon, assembly GCA_964598735.1. Taxonomy (GTDB): domain Archaea; phylum Thermoplasmatota; class Poseidoniia; order Poseidoniales; family Thalassarchaeaceae; genus MGIIb-N2. The sequence continues at coordinate 2,198 of CAZRCY010000011.1, read as the reverse complement.
TCAGCTGTCTTGGAAACTTGGGTTGAGCGAACGTGGAATGCGGTGGCTGCTCCCCCTCCCGAACCCCAAGCACGCGACCAACAAATAGCTATCTGAGCCGCTTCTGTGAGAACTTCTTCACCAGGCTCACCCAATTCATTGGATTGATTCAATCGTAGAGATGGAACATGTTCTGGAAGAGTTGGATTTGGTGCACTATCTTCTTGGAAACCTTCAGCGATTCGAACTGAACAAGAAGGAGCTCCGTGTAAATCTGCGTGAACATACAGATCGTCTTTCCCCAGATGTTTCTTGACAACAGTGTCGTTTCCTCTAGCGTCTCTTCCGCCAACCATTAGTCTACCATCACTTAGGATTGTCCACCTATGTTTCTCAAACCAGAGTCGTTTCGATCGCTTTACTTTTCCAACTCTGCCTGCTGCTTCATCCTTTGCTCGTTGTTTCTCTTCCTTTCGTTGTTTTCTAGTAGTATCTTCCAGAGCCTTTTCTGCACCCTTTGATTTATCTTTGAACGTTCGAGCTGTTGCAAAATATCGTTGTGCATTTTGATGAACCGTTTCATCTACGTATAATTCGACTCTTTCTCCTGGTTTGCCATCTTCATTGGGAAGATAAGCCATCATCGTTCCATCAGCAGGGTTCACAGATTCTATCCATTCAATCCTTTTCAGTGATGATCGAACTTCTTCCCAACCTTTTACCTCAATTGCAGAACGAATTTGTTGTAAAATTTGGTCAACATGTACGTAGTTATCGGTAATTGCTTGTGCCTTTGTTTGAGTTTTTTCTGCTTTTTTCTGAAAGGATTCAATGGCTCCTTCTTGCTGTAATGCTCTTCTTCCAAGTTGACTTCCAACTGTTTCCTCTGCATCTCCTGCTTCAATCATTTTTTCCATTTCTCTTCGAGCATAAGCTGCTGCATCATGAGCTCCCCACCATGTATCAGCGGCAGAAGAAAGGGATACGTATTCAATTCTTAATTCTGAATCTAAGTGAGATAAAATTACAGGAGCGACCTCAAGAAATGGCGGGATATCTCCTGCCGAAACACCATTCTGGATTTTTTCTAAGGATTCCAAATCTTTTACCCAAGCATAAGCTGTTGAATCATTAATCCCAGAAAGTAAATTGGATAATTCATTAAGAATTTGAGTATGTTGAGATTTTTCTAGTTCTTTTACAGGTAGATTTGGATCAATTCCTATCTTTCTGCAAACAGCATTAGCATATCCTCTCCCAAGATTAGCCTTAGCCGCTAGTGTTCGAACAATATCTGAATCACTTGAATCAAGAATTTCAGAAAGTACATGTTCAGTAAGTTCTCTTGGATCAACTTGAGAAGGAGGCCACTCGTAATTTGCTCCTCTTTTCAGTGTTCGAGATGCATACTCTGTAGATGTAAGAGGTTGAATAATTACCCCTTCGGGATCTAGAAGAATTACATTACCATCACGAAACATTTCAATAACGAGTCTATGGATACCAGACGCTGTATCGATATGTAAAGTGATTATCCTATCGAATCCATGCTGTGATACATCAACCAATCTCCCATTCCCTAGGTGTTTGCGTAGAACCATGGCGAAAGGCGATGGACTCATTGGCATTGGTCTATCTCGATCAGAAAGATAGAGTCTCTTTCCTCTAACAATAACCAAATCAGAAGGACCTTCCTGTTTGGAATTTAATCTAATCATCACTTGTTCCCAATGTGGTTGGTACGATTTTCTTATTCTAGCGCCAATATGTTCTCTCAATTCCAATACCATGCGGGCAATATCGAAACTCGAAGAGTGTTCACGCATCGCGACCGCCAACATAACGAGCCTCGATGACCCTTCAATAGGGAATCGCTTGAATAACCGTGAATCTTCCTTACTGGTTGTGCAACCTACAGTTCCAATGACTGGTTTTACCCGAGGATTCGATATGAATTTGAAACCAGTCCCTCGCTTAGACAGCAAAGAAGTAAGCCCAGAAAGTCAAGGTGAAAATGATCCAGGATTGCGATGTTTCTGGTATAGTCCTATGATGATTGTTTCAGATGGAAAGATGAAAAAAAACAATGATTGGGGGATACATATTGAATCTGATTGCCTTTCTGAATTATCTGCATTTGTTGCAGGACAAATGGAACAAGATGGTGTTGTGAATGCGGAGTATTTAGCTCTAGATCTCTGTTTTCTTTTTGGTTTTGA
>CAZRCY010000010.1:0-28015 GCA_964598735.1 uncultured Candidatus Poseidoniales archaeon | reverse complement strand
GTATTTCCAAGCATATGCTTGAAGATATTGAAAAGAAAACTGTTGATTTTGAACCTAATTTTGATGATTCTGAAATGGAACCTGCAGTTCTTCCCGCAAGACTGCCTAACCTACTTCTGAACGGAAGCGATGGTATCGCAGTTGGCATGGCCACAAGAATACCCCCTCACAACCTCACTGAAGTTGCAGGTGCAATTCAATTACACGTAAGTCGAATTCTCGAAGAAGGTGAAGAAAACAAAGGTTTGCCCAATGTCTCTATCAAGGAATACATGCAACATGTCCAGGGCCCTGATTTCCCTACTGGAGCAACAATTCACGGTGTTGACGGTATCTTCGATATGTACTCAACAGGAAAGGGCCGATTTCACGTTCGGTCCAAGTGTGACGTTTATGACGATTCGAACGGAAAGAAAATTGTCATTCATGAAATTCCATACCAGGTAAAAAAAGCAGATATGTTAATCCACATTGCAGAATTAGTTACAAAAGGAACTGTTGTTGGAATAAGAGATATTCGTGATGAATCTTCCAAAGAAGGGATACGTGTAGTAATTGAGGTAAAAAACAATGCAGATCCTCATGCGGTTCTCAATCAGTTGTTCAAATCCAGCCGATTACAAGAATCATATTCTGCAAATATGATGGGGATATTAGATGGACGTCCTGTCCTACTTACTCTTCCGGTCATGATACACACTCATGTGGAGCACAGAGAATCAGTAATTGAAAGAAGAACAGCTTTTGATTTGGCAAAAGCAGAGGCAAGAATTCACCTAATCGAGGGATTGCTAATCGTCGCAGAAAATTCAAGAGAAATAACAGATATGGTTCGTGAAAGCGAAGACTATGAAGAAGTTCATTCGAAACTTAATGCGAGATTTGACATGTCAGAAATACAATCAAGAGCAGTGTATGACATGCCTCTTGGAAGGCTGACGAAACAATCTGTAGGGAAATTAAATGTTGAAAAGGGTGATTTACAAATTGCGATTCAAGAATATAGGGACATTCTGGGAAGCAGAAGTAGAAAACTTGGAGTTTTGTTGGAAGAACTGACTGAAATGGTCAAAAAACATGGAGATAATAGGAGATCGGATATTGACCCAATGCCACTATCTATGGATCGTGAAGATCTGATTGAAGAACGGGCTATCGTAATTACGTTAACTAATGATAATTACATTCGACACCTGCCTGCAGAATCTTTCAGAATGCAGAATAGAGGAGGAAAGGGAATGAAGGGAGTCCAAACAAAAAACGAAGACTTTCCCACCACTTTAATGACTTGCTTTAGCAAAGATAGGTTACTCATTTTCACTAATAGGCCAGCAACGAAGAAAGATCAAAATGGTAACGAAAAACCGTACATTGAAGGACGAGTTTACGGATTAAGAGCTTGGGAAACACCACAAGGATCCCGAACTAGTAGAGGGGGTCATATTAGAAATATAATCGGATTAAAAGATGATGAAACGGTTGTTTCAATAGTGCCATTAACCAAAGGACTAATTGAAAATCCTGCCGATAATTATCTAGCATTTGCTACACGTAAAGGGAAAATTAAGAAAAGTCTTCTTTCCCACTATATCAAAATTAATCGCAATGGAAAGAAGGCCATAGATTTGGCAGAAGATGATGAACTAATCTCTGTTAGATCCGGTGCTGATGAAGATAATGTAGTGCTGGTCTCGAGTAACGGACTAGCCACTAGATTCTCTCTAAGTGCAGTACGAGCACAAGGAAGAGTCTCCAGTGGAGTTAGAGGATTAAAGTTGAAGGGAGATTCGACATTAGTTGGAATGATAATTACCAATGATGAGAATACGAGTGTACTCACGTTGTCTGAACAAGGAATGGGTAAACGAACTAGAATTGGTACAGGAGATTCAATACCATTAATGAAAGAGGGAGATCCAGTGTTAGATTCAGAGGGAAAACAAAAGATGGAAACTGATGGATACAGATTAGCAAAGAATAGAGGCGGTTCAGGTGTTAAAACTATGAATCTGAATGATGGGGACAGTATTGCTAGAGTACATCAAATACCTGATTTAGAAGACCAATTATTCTTACTTTCTAGAAAGGGAACAGTTATTCGAATATCTGCATCACAAACTAAAGAAACCTCAGGTCGTGCTTCAAAGGGAACCCGTGTGATGGAATTACGTAATAAAGATAAAAACGGATATACTGACGAATTAATCTACAGTGCAAGGATGCCATCGGATTTAGTAGAACAAATGATTACTGAGAACACCAGAACTGGTTCTAGCGAAGAAGAATAATCACCGCTTCTCTTAAGCCAGCTTCTTGGGTGGACAAGGGTATTGCGGCAGTCGCATAGCCTGGCCATTGCGCTGGATTGCTAATCCAGTGGTGTCTCACCGCGAGGGTTCAAATCCCTCCTGTCGCGCCATTAATCAAAGAATTCTTCTAAATCATCTTCTTGGCTAGCGGAATTACGATCACCTACTTTCTCTAATAAGAAATTCAGACGACGACGAATCTTCCTATTTCTATTGATAACCATTGGTACAGCAATCAGATTAATTGCGATTATGACGATAGCAACCAATGAAGATGTTTGAAAATTTTGATCAGATATATCTTCAAGGAAACTATTCATCCAGTCGTTCTCATGATTTCTATCTGGGGTAATTACATCTGGAATCAAATGAGGATTCTCTTCCCAAAACATATCCGATATTAGAATTGATGCGGTATTGTCATTTCGAACAATATAGTCTGAATTTCCAACTGAATCTTCTGGAATTAAGATGTAATAATATGTCTGTCCTATTGAAAGTCCATCCTCTCCTGAAGCTTGAATTTCAGTGTATGACTCAGATGTAAATGGTTCACCCCATAAACCTGTCAAAATAGGCTCAATGAATTCTACTGATTGAGGTAAATTCTGTGTACGATATAATGACCAAGTAACATTTTCTTCATCAGGTAATCCATCTCCATCTTCATCGGGAATTTCGGGATAAATCCAAGTTACTGTTACCGAATGAGAATCCGATTCATTCCCAGGGGACACTTCATAATCATATTCGAGAGAAATACGAATATCTTGCATCTCATAATCTGGTGGGTGGGAATCACCACACTGAAGATCAGGGTTCCCTACGTCTTTGAAACCGGTAACATTGCCATGAGTATAATCTACCAAACCTTGATGGTCGATTGCTGCAAGAATATAACTTGCACATTTTCCTTCTTCAAGGGGATTAGGATCTCTCCACTCAGTTTGATTACCGGGGAGATCTACAACAAAATTTTGAGTTACTGTTGATTCAAAATCATCCATACTTTCATACGGCCACCTGAACGGGAATTCAACTCTCTTGTAAACTCTCCAACCCCCGAAATAAGGATCTTCAATTGGACCTTCGGAATCCCAAAGGAGAGTAAGTTCTCCACCTGCTGATTTTTCAGTTCTAAGATTCAGAGGAGTAACGTTTACTGGAGCCATGTCCCCTACCAACATTATCGAACCACTGGAAACACCATTCAAACGAAGATGAAACGAATTATTTGATTCAAAAGCTTCGAATAAATCATCGGTGTCTAGAGGAGATAATACACCTGAGGAGCCGTTAACTACATGCATTGCAACTACGGAAGCAGGACTAACACTGCTAGGAATCAGTTGACTTATATTCCCCCAGAAATCGATATAATCTACATTTAAATCTTGACCATTCGTAGGGTATAATCTGAAGTCAAAAGAGCGCAAAGGTGTCTTGCCTATGTTTACTGCTTGAGCATGTACAATGGTCTCAGGGAATGAAACGTCAAGAATTTCAAAGTCCATCTCTTCTACCGAAACTGCTTCACCGGTTGTAACAATAGGCATATCCTGGAACTGAATTCTGTTTAAAATTTTGACATTTCGAGTAGAAACTTCATCGAAATCTGTAGGGCTCATCAAACTATGACGAACATGGAGAGTAATCTGATGATTTCCCATAGGAAGTGTTGTAGTTAAGACTCGACCATATCCAATGGTTTCGATGTAATCAATTTTCCAAGTATAATTTACAGGTAATGGAGAATCCGGTGCTAGCCCTGCTACAAACATTATGGGTTCTCCAGTCTCAAATGTAACATCATCAACAGGAGGGACGGCAACGTATGCTCCGGTAGATGTTTGATTCATCATTATCTGAGTTTCAAAATAATTGTTGGCAGGGTCGATATCAATTAAGTTAGTTGAAGAAGTGGTGGTAGCATTCACTACGAATAATCCCAGATGATTGAGTGGGAAAATACATGAAACTAGTTCTCCAGGATCAATTCTCTTGGTACATGAATCAGGATATCCTTCAACTAATGAATATCCACTTGAAATATTGAATAATTCAATGTTTAGTGTAGCATTCCAAGGCATATCCCCATCATTTCTAAGTTGGACTTTCAGTGCATCTTCCCCATAAGGGAATTTGACAAAATTCTCAAATCCTACTTGTACTACAACCTCATCTCCCCTTGCTGGAGTTATTCCTACTACGACAATATCCACATCATCACTAACCTCGATTCTAACTGTTTCACCCATATTATTCCAAGGATTGGGATCTGCTACAGATTGCACCCACAATTCAACATCATAAAGGCCTTCAGAAGGAAATCGAATATCCGGAAGGGGCAATTGAAGAGAAGATGTTGATCCTGAAACTGTAACAGAGGAAGAGGACTCAGAAATAAGAAGATGAGGTAGAACTAAATCAGCTCTAACACAATGAAGACCTTCTTCCATTTGAGAAAAATCCATTTGAATAGAGATATCACTACCATTGGATTCCCAATCATAAGATCCAGAATTGGAAGTATTAACTATGTTTCCTGTAACAACCTGCCATCTCAAAGAATATGTTTCTCCATCCGATAGGGAAGTGGCATTGATTGTAGCATTGATTACATCATTTAGTGCGTATGCTTCCACAGTAACGTAAGGAGGAACTGTATCCGCAGGAGGTATTGGATTCTCAAAGAAACCTGCTCCAACATACATACAAAACTGAGAACTCCCCATCGGGACATCTACTTGGTTTAACGTCCAACCAATAGTAACTAACTCTTCTACAGGCCAACCTATTGATGTGACTGAAATTTCTGCTGGATAATCTATTTCTGGATTGAGGATTCCATCTGATTCTAGATCATTTGAATTGTAAATTATGTCTTGAAAAAATTCATCAAGAAAGAATTTCACGGCTACTCTATCATCATCAGGACGAATATCTTCCGAGGAAAACCTAAACACAACGGTGTAGGTTTGATTGGTGTATTCAACAGCATAGAATGGATCGACAAAGGAAATTGTGGTTGTTTCTTGAGGGTTTAGTGTAGGGACAGGAGTTTGTCGAGAAAATAAAACTGATGGACATGTGGCTGTTGATACATGATCCCCAAGACAAATTTCAGCAACTATTGTTCTCCCACCGGTCGGAGTGCTTGCATTACTCTGAACCTCTACCTCTAGGAAAATTGGATCCCAAACGCTGTAATGCGCTTCGCTAATAGGGTCAATACCACCTGTAATCATAAAATCCTGAATATTTCTAGAACTTGTCGCCTCAGTAGCTGGTAACAGGGGTAAAGAGGACATCAAAAATAGTGCTAAAACAAGTGGTACGGAGCGGATAAATCTAGAAGATGAACCATCCGCTGGTCCCGCCATGAGTATGTTTAGCCGCTCGTGTGGTAAATAATCAACGCCCTAATACTACCATGAGGATAGCCAAATCAAGTTCCAATGTCCTCTTCCAGTATCTCTTTGAGCAAGGGTTCATTTCCTCCCCAGAGAATCGAATTTCATGCGGAGAGACTTTCGCTCTGACGATGGGGCGCTCACAGCGGTCATTGAGTTCCTCTCAGCCTTCGTTCTCTTCCTAGTTATCGTATCAGCTTTCCTTAGCCTCAGTAGACTTAGCTTGGGCCCAAACGATCCCATGATAGATCGATTAGATGAGCACGCATCAGATGGAATCATGCGCCTAACGTCTAGCGAAGGGTGGATGACACCATATTTCGATGGGACCAGAGATGTAGCAAATGGTACAGAAAATTGGCATTATGCCAACGCCAGCCAATTATTACACTCAGATGTTCTGCCAGGAATAGTTAATCCTGATGGATATTTAGATCCTGAACGAATTACTGCATTGAGCAATATCACTGAAACCCAATTGAAAAATGGACTAGGATTTCCAAGTTATGCCTCAATAAATCTTTCAATAATCATCCTGAACAGTCCTCATGAAGAACGCAATGGAATGCAGTTATTTCTTGATGGGACTCCTAGGAAAGTAGCACAGAATTCAGCTGCTTCATTCCGAATTTTACCAATGGGTAACGAAACAGTAGAAGTCAAACTCGAAGTACACGATGCAGGAGTAGTGCCTCCTATAATGAGAATTACAGAATTTACACCTAATCCAGAGATTGGAAAACCTGAATGGGTAGAAATACAAAACGACGGAGGATTTGCAGTCGACCTCAATGGTTGGGGAATTGCTAGAAATGGATTTCTCACTCTAATAGGGCAAGAGGCATTACAAGGAGGAGGTATATTACTACTCACCGGAGATTCAAAAGCAATGGATACTGGAAACTCAAGTGTAGTAATTGACCTTGGACATACTGGAGTTCTCGGAAGAGGGATGATTGATGGCCTAGGTAATACTGCAGATAATCTCAAATTAACTTACAATGAACCTGGTTTATCTTACACACAAGAGGTAAACGTGGTCGCTTATGATTCAGATTGGGGATTCCAGTCGGGCTTTAGTGCAAAATTAGATGCAAATGGTTCTTGGGATATATCTCAATTTGCTTCACCTGGCAACGTCTAACCAACTTCTTGGCGTGGACTTATGAACGACGTGTTGTGTGTAAGGTCCGGTTACCATGCTGGGCAACGCCTCATATGAGCGTGATAGATGTGTTACTGGCATACGCGGGCTCGATGAAATCCTTAGAGGAGGTATTCCTTATGGTTCAGCCACACTTGTTGCTGGAACATGTGGTTCTGGAAAGACTACTTTAGGAATGGAATTTTTAATGAATGGTGCGAAATCAGGTGAAGCATGTGCACATTTTTCTGCCACTGAACCATCTGTGAAACTACTAGAAAATATCAGACAATACAGCTTTTTTGATATGACCACTGTAGATAGAGGACTGATCAATGTTTTTGATATGGATGTTCTTTTTTCATGGTTAGGTCTAGACAAAAGTACATTCAGTCTGGATGATATTGATGCAATGGTTAAAGCAATTACAGATATTGTGAATACAATCGGAGTAACTCGATTGGTCATTGATTCAGTGACTTCTCTATGCTATAAAGTTCCAAATGAACAATTGATTAGAGATTTTCTGTTTAAGTTAGGAAAATCACTCTCAACCCTAGGTTGCACTACACTATTGATTGCTGAAATAACATCAGTAGGCGGAACTGCTCACCGATCAGCATTTGGAGTCGAAGAAGCAATTGCTGATGGAATTATTGTTCTTGGAGATGTTGAACGAATGGGTAATCTTCTACGATATCTCCAAGTTGTAAAGATGCGTGGAACTGATCATAGTAGAGCTAAATATGCCCTGGAAATAACTAGAAGTGGAGTAATGCTGACACCAATGCTAAAATGGGGGGTTAGTCAATGATCGAATTTGATTTAGGGATTGCAGAACAATTAACTCAAGTTACTACTACATCTAGCGTTCAAGTTAGAGTAGGTACAAGTAATTCTGACCTTGTAATTGCATCAATTCTTCAGCCATTAATGCAAAATTTTGGGATGGGAGGAGTGTATATTACTGCTTCACAAACTGCCCCTAATGTCATTGAGATGATGAATACGATTGGCTTGGATGTATCTCCAATACATTTCATTGATTGTGTATCATCAGGTATTTTGGGAGGTACTCAAAACCCGTATTCAAATATTGGCTACATAGATAGCCCAATTATGCTTGAATCAATGATGTTGCGAACTCTGCATCGTCTTGAGAACTCTCAAATTCAACAAAATTTTGTCATTTTAGATTCAGTAAATGCCCTCTCAATCTATAATGAAGAAAGAATTTTAGCAGAATACCTTCATACTTTTATCAACACATGCAAAAATCGTCAAGTTCTAAGTCTCATTGTTAATGTACCTGATCAAACACCTGCTGGAGTTCTTTCTAATCTTGATTTGTATTGTAGTGACCTCATAGATAGAGGCCAGGTAGTTATTTCTTGAGGGATTCTATGACAATAAATTTTGATTCAGATGACGAGGACTTCTATGGGGATATGGGGTCTATCGGATCTGTAAAATTCGATAGAATCCTAACAGGTACGCCTCACAATACGGGAAGTATCCCAAGAGGATTTACTCTTCTAGGATACGGAAACACAGGTGCTGGAATAGATCTCTTTGCGAAGCAATTTGTTTCTGTTGCTGAAGATCCTGAAAATACAATTTTAATTTCTACTTCAGAGACAACCTCCGAAATTTTGTCTGTTTACAAAAAATACGACTGGCCTACAGAAATTCGTGTTCGAACTATGGGAGAGGAATACAATCGAGAAGTACTAACAAGAGAACTTGAAGCTTCAAAATACAGAATCGAAGGATTCTCACTCAGCGATATACAGAAATTAGCACAAACTCGTTTCGTAGATCAACAATCTCACGATTTCCTCACTGATTTAACTACTCAAGTTACTTCTTTAGGACCATACTTCCGTGCAGCGATAGATAGTCTAGACTTTTTTTACAGCAGATTTGATGCTAGCAGAGTCACATCTATGCTAAGAATAATGCAAGCTCATGCTCAACGAAATCGTGGCCTTCTTCTACTGACAGTTAGTGGTGACGCAGTTGAAAAGAGTACGGAACGTGAATTAATGGCAATCTGTGACATTGTAATGGAATTCGAAGTAGGAATGAGAGGTTCAGATTTCGATACTAGAATGGTTATACGACGATTTAGAAACTCTCCCGAGAATCTGGCATTTATCACTTTCAGAGTAACTCCGGAAGAAGCGATTACTCCAGAGACGGTCGAACGAGTAGCATAACTCGCCCAAACTTCAAGGCATTCAACCTCTAGAGTAGCTCATGAAGAACGCGGGGCCCCATCAAGAAGCTGTGAGCCCGGTTATTGCTACAGTTCTTCTTTTAGCGATCACTGTACTCCTCACAAGTGGAATATACATCATGGTCCAAGATGCTGTGCAAGCACCAGACAAAGGCACACCTTATGGACAATTAACATCACAATCTTTGGATAATGGATTTCAAGTTGTCAGAGTTTCAGATTTATCTAATGAATTAATGATTAATACCATTAAATTCCAGATTATTTCCAATAACGGTACAATTATTGAAGGCTTAGCTAATGACGCATCAGTATACGGTGCAATAGGATCAGATGTTACTTTCCAAGATAGAGATGCGGGTCTAACGCTTAACCGAGGTGATTATTTCATCATCAATGCAACTGCAATAGGTTCAGATGAGGGTGATTGGACATTTAGACTAATATTCATGGGAACTGGAACACGCGGAACTGCAGATTTAGGACAAGTTATTCTTCCTGCCACTGAACTGTGATTAAGCGAAGAATCAAACATCAAAACCGATACAGAATAACATGAACGTTGATAGGGATGAAGACTCTATTCAAACGATTCAACCTACTAATTTCCAAGACGTGACTTGGTTTTTAGCCCCCTCAAAGTCCCATATGATAAGATGGATATTGTTAGCATCAATGTCGGATAAAAAAACAAGAATTTCTTTTTCCGGTAAGCCTGGAGAAGATATTCATTCAATGGCAAACTGCATAGAGAAATTAGGAATTACAATAAAAAAGACTGAAAAATACTGGGATATTCACGGCAAAGGAATAAATGGATTTTGTCTTCCAAATGGAGTTCTAGATTGTAGAAATTCTGGCACCACTATGCGTTTTCTAATCCCACAAGTTGCATGTTTTTCTTCTCCTGTTATTCTGGATGGAGACTGGACATTACGAAACAGACACCTAGAATCTTCCACAAATTCTATTGAAAAATTAGGAGCTTCTGTTCAAATGTTTGAAGGCAAAGGCGCACCATATTCTATTTCTGGACCATTACTCCCAGGAACGGTGATTTTAGACACTAGTACATCTAGTCAATCACTTTCATCCCTTGTATTACTAGGGCCAAGAATGTCTGGTCAGATTGAAGTAATTACAACAGGTGAATCAGTATCCAATCGTCATGCTGCCTTGACATTTGAAATCGCAAAACAAACCGGATCTACAGCAATTTGGAATAATAAAGAAAAAATAATTATCAAACCTTGGACTCCTCGGTGTCCAGAAAATGTGACAATACCATCGGATCTAAGTCTAGCTGCTTTTGGACTAGTTTTAGCCACTGTCCATGATACTAGTCTTGATATTGTAAATGCACCAAATCCAAAAGATGGAATAGGTGCAGAGATTCTCTATGATATAATTGAAAATAAATCTACAAAAGAGATGCAATTAGACTTACTAAATTGTAATGATTTACTTCCAGCATTATCTGCTTATCTTGCTTTAGGCCCAGGAGGGAGGATTAGAAATGCTTCACATGCTAGATTCAAAGAATCAAATCGTATATCAAAAACGATAGAGATGCTTTCTCATTTCGGATTACATGTAGATGAGTGTGAAGATGGAATTCAAACAGAAGGAGGACAGACTCCAAAGATGCCAGAAAATACAGTTGATGTATATGGAGACCATAGATTATTCATGACTGCTGCATGTATTGCAACTAAAACCGGTGGAAGTCTAACTGATAAGGGAATTTGGAAAGTTACAGACCCATTATTTCCAGAGCAAATTGGTTTTGTTTAATTCCTAACACTTACCATATTATGATCGTCTTCACCCGATGGTGGATCTATCCAGTCTGGATCCCCAGGTAAAACAAGACTGCGCCCTATTGAATCAAGTATTTTAGCTAATTCAACTTGAGATTTAGAAAGCTCATTCCAAGGAATTGAGCCATCTCTTAATCGGAACCAACGGCGAAGTGTTTGCATTGCTCGAACGCTACGTTGCCACAATCTAAGATGTAATCTAGCACCTACGCTCCATAATGGCATAATAACAAACGCAAGAAGTAACCATGGTACTGAAGTTATTGTGGGTTTGAGAAAACCAAGAGCGCCTTGTTCAAGTATAGCCCAAACTGGACTAGATGTGCCAGCAAGAAGCCAAGCAATTGGAAATGAAACAAAAATCCACCAAATAGGAAGGAGCATGAAAGCAACAGCTATTTTCTTTGTACCCAAAGCATAGGGTTCATCTTCTGCTGATTTAGCAGCAATAGGCCCAGCAATTCGATATGGGGGATAAGACCCGATTAATGCACTCCATGTAATTAGACCTAGCATCCAAATCCAGCACCAAATAAACTGAATCATTGCTGAAATCATAGAAAATAAACCAGGGCGTTTATTCCTATCATACAATTCGTATTCAGATAATCCGTAGGATTGCATTATCTTCGCATGAAGTTCAACTTTTGAACGTAATTCATTCGCCCTATTAGGATCTTTTTCCTGCAAATACAACCAGGCAGCACGCATTCTACGAGCCCCCAAAACTGCTTCTTCGAAGGTTGCTTTTCGATTTCTTCCCTCTGCCCTATTTCTATGAACAGATACTAAGCCCCGTGTTCTCCAAAGCAACTTTCTATCTTCCCAAGATTCTAAACCATGACTGGTTCTTTGTAGTTCACCGCCTAAATTCTCAGTTACGTATTGGACCCATGCTCGATCATTTGCTTGGTCTTTTCCAAAATCTGAAATCATTTGTTCAGATGGCTCTGGCGCCCCATCTTCTCCGGGAAGGGGAGGTATATGCATTGGAGAATGAACTTCAACTAATGCACGCTCTCTGAATTTATTGGGGTCGGAATAATGCAAACCTACCGGAACGAGAACCGGTTCTGGAACACCTTTCTCACGTGCTCTTCTTATTGCAAGTAACAACATTCTGGCAGGACCTGTTTTTACTCGTTCCGGTTGACTAGACAGATGAGAAACACCTTCAGGAAAAATCACACACCGTCCTTGATCTACCAATATATCTGAAACTGTGTTAATTACTGCTTGATTACCCTCTTTTCTATCTCCTTCAATGTGTTCTTTATCTATAGAACGATAGATTGGTCTTGCTCCAGCGGCTTTCATTACTTTACCTAATATAGGGACTTTGAATAGAGTATGTTTTGCAATAAACGTAATTTGTCCAGGCAATGTAGAAATCATCACTAACGGATCGATAAGAGATCCAGGATGCCATGCAGCAAACAAAACACCTCCTTCTTCAGGAATATTATCTGTCTCAATTGCTCCATGTTCTCGAAACCATGTTTCGCTAATTTCCTTCGCTACCCATCTCACGGTCCGATAGGATAAAGATGGAGTAGGCATACTCTATCGGAGTATGTCAATACAAATAGCACAATCGATAGAAAAATGTCTTTCACCCTAAACGACCAAAATGATCGTCTAATTGAGAGATATCCATCTTCAGAACTGTAGGCCTACCATGAACACATGCCCATGGATTCTCAATAGTAGACATATCGGATAGTAAACGTCTCATTTCTGCTAATTCAAGTCGTTGATTTGCCTTGACTGCACCTCGACATGATTTCATGAATGCAATTTCATCCTGAAGTCGATCGACACTATCTAGAACCATACTATCCGATTGACTAATATCGGATAATAAATCTCTGATAAAGCCCTTTAATCTTTTATCACCAAGCAATAAACGAGGGACTGAGTGTATTTCTTTTACTGGATCTGTTCCAAATTTGAAACCTAATTCACTTAATAATTCTCTATTCGCCTCAATAAGTTCCTTTTGACTTGGAGTTAAATCAATTTCCAATGGATGAATAAGAGGTTGAGATTCCCATGATGACATATCATTACGTAATCGTTCATATCTAATCCTCTCATGCAACGCATGTTGATCAACAACGAATAGAGAATCGCCACCCTGAGCCAAAATGTAAGTATCAGCAAATTGAGAAAGAGGTTCCATTGCAGGAACATCAGTCACAGGACCAGTAAATTCAGGCTCAGAAATGGGGGATACTGGATCACCGCTGCTAGAATAACGGTGCAATGCTCTTTCAGCTACAGAAAGTGCGGGTGAAATAGGCATAGAGTCTAGACCAGGTAATATCTCCTGTACTGCAGGTGAATGAGAAACAGGCCTAGAACGTAGATTTTCAGAATTCAGATTTGGAGAGACTGGTTGATTAAATCTAGTTTGAACTGAGGTTGCTGCCTCAATCCAAGCAGGCTGCTTACTTTCATTAGGATATTCTTTAGGAATTTTTTCAACCGTTCTAACTGAACCCAGTGGAAAGTTTTCGGATGGAGGAGCACCAGTAGGAACAGATAGTAATGTGTGAGAAATACCTCTCTCAAGTCTCTCTAATATTCTCCATGAGTTTTGTAATCTAACTTCTCTTTTTGTAGGATGAACATTGACATCAACTTCATTATTGGGCATATCTAAGAATAAAACACAAACAGGGTGCCTGCCAACCATTAAACGAGTTTGGTAACCCTTTCGAATTGACTGTAAGAAGGGAGTGGAAGCAACTGCTCGATTATTTACAAAAACATGAATGTCGTCAGATCGACCACGGTCAACTGATGGAGGGGAAATCCATCCTCTCCATCTTTCTTCACCCGGCGCAGATTCATCTGAATCCGGACTAACAAGAGGTATAAGACGTTCAGAGGATCCTCCTAGTACATCATAAAGACGAGATTCCGGAGTTGTAGGCCCAGGCGATGAAAGTACTATTCTATCATCTACTTTTACTGAAAAACCAACTTCGGGATGAGCAAGTGCATATGCTAATACAACATCAACTACGGCAGCGTTCTCAGTTGATGGTCGCCTTTGAAAAGCCATTCTTGCGGGAACTGAGGCAAAGATATCTTTGACCTCTATTCTGGTTCCAATAGACTTACCAACAGGTCCAATGGGTAATATTTCTCCATCTTTCACTTCTATGAATGAACCTTCTTCATCGGCTAATTTCGATTCTATTCTCAGATGACTCACGGAACCTATTGCCGCCAATGCTTCACCTCTGAAACCTAAAGTTCCTATTTTAGATAGATCTTCTGATGTCCTCAATTTACTAGTAGCATGTCGATTGACTGCTAATGTTAATTCAGATCTTGGAATTCCATGTCCATCATCTTGTACTGAAAGACGAGAAAAACCTCCCCCTTCAACAACAATGTTGATGTTGGTTGAACCTGCATCTAAACTGTTCTCAACTAATTCTTTGACGACCTGTGCAGGACGCTCTACTACTTCTCCGGCTGCAATTCTCCCGATGGTGGCATCATCGAGCTGTTTAATGGCATTACGAGTCAAAAAAATCACTCCTCAACCCAATCTGGCATTTTCTCTTTGCCTTCTTGTTCAGCTTTTAGAGCATATAAGGCATCTAACGCCTCGCGAGGAGTCATCATATCAGGGTCTAAAGCAGAAAGACGTTCTAACATATCTTTCTGCTTCGTAGATAAGATTGGAACATCGGGTGCAGATGTTTGGACTGGATTTGGCTGTTGGTGGACTGCCCATCCAAATACAGAAGATTGCCCATCTGGTCTTGAAAGTGGAATACCTTTCCCTCCGGCTCTAGCTCCCTCCGCCTGTTGTTCTAAGAAAATCAACAAGTCTCTAGCTCTTTCAATCACAGAAGTAGGTAATCCTGCAAGAGATGCAACTTGGACACCATATGAATCATCACAAGGCCCATCAGATACAGTATGTAAGAATGTCAATTCACGATCAATTTCAGCTACCTGAACATGAATATTGAATAAACTGTCTATTTCACCCTCTAATCCAACTAATTGATGATAATGAGTTGCAAATAATGATCTTGCCCCAATTCTCTTGGCTAAATCTTCAGTCACTGACCATGCAATAGCTAGGCCATCAAATGTAGATGTGCCTCGACCTACCTCATCAAGAAGAACCAAACTTCGAGGAGTAGCGCGCCGAAGAATATGAGCAACTTCTATCATTTCTACCATGAATGTAGATCTTCCACGACGTAAATCATCATGTGCTCCAACACGAGTAAATATTCTATCGATTAAACCAATTTTAGCCTTCGAAGCAGGAACAAAAGAACCAGCCTGAGCAAGAATTGAGATCAATGCTGTTTGACGTAAATAAGTTGATTTTCCACCCATGTTAGGTCCAGTTAACAATAGAAATTTTCGATTCTTGGAAAATTTAGTATCATTAGGTACAAATCCTTCTAACTCTTCCAAGACAGGGTGCCTACCATCACTAATTTCTAACCGATTATCTTCAAAAATCTCTGGCCTGACCCACGATTTCCTACGTGCCTGTTCAGCCAAAGAACATAAAACATCTATCGAAGCAATGCTTCTGGCTATTTTGGATAAATCTGAACTTTGACTCTTTATTCGTTCTCTTAAATCTAAAAATAAGCGATACTCAAGATCATTTGCTCTACCACCTGCATTAAGAATTATGTCTTCCCATTCTGCTAACTCATCAGTAGTATATCGTTCTGCATTTGTCAATGTTTGACGTCTTCGATACTCATCTGGAACTTTATCCGTATGTACTTTAGTAACTTCAATAAAATACCCAAATTGTCTGTTAAATTTAACCTTAAGCGACGGGATATTCAATCTCTCCCTCTCTTTTTGTTCAAATCCCTTGAGCCAATCTTTTCCTTCACCCGATCGAATACGAAGTTCGTCCAATGCATCATTAATTCCAATTCTAAATAATCCTCCATCGCGTATTGTATGAGGAGGATCGTCTATCAATTCATTTTCAATCATTGACCTTAGAGATTCTAATTTAGTGAGACCTTCGCCTAAGGAAATCAGAAGTAAATCAGATGATTCGTTGACTAATCCTTGTAGGCGAGGCATGCGACTGAGGGCATCGGAAATAGCAATCAAATCACGTGCGTTAGACCTATCATATGCTAAACGAGTTGAAAGTCGTTCAAGATCTCTCATTGACTGCAAGCAGGATCTTAACTCAGACAATCTCTTGGAAGACCGAACTAAAGAGGAGATAGCAGAATGTCGTTCAGCGATTCGATTTTTATTCATTAAGGGCCGAAGTAACCATTCTCTTAACATCCTTCGACCCATCCATGTACGCGTCTGATCAATAGAATGAAGAAGAGAACCAGTACGTTCTCCGAGTAGTGTTTGGGTCAATTCTAAATTCTTCAAAGTAGTCTGATCAAGAGACATATATTCAGAATCATCCTCAATTGAAATCTCTCTTAGAGGAACTGCATCAATTAGATGAAGAGAAGAAATGTAAGACGCTCCAAGACCACAAGCTTCCATCCCATACGGACGAGAATCGAGATCTATCGATCCTAAATCTGCAACATCTAAATGATGACGAACCACTTCTATTCTACGCTTAGGAGAACATTCATGAGTTGAAAGAGAGATATCATTTACATCTATTATTACCGACCTCAACGACTCATGTATTGCATCTTTACTAGATGTGACCAATTCTGTAGGGGACCATCTTAGCATTTCATCTCTTAGTCTATCAAATCGAGAAGGACCTGTGAACTGCTGTGCCCATGCTCTACCAGTCGAGGTATCAAGTAAAGCAAGACCTAAGGAATCAGATTTGAGGACTACAGATGCGAGTAATGCTGAACCATCTTCACCAATCAATGAATCTTCGTATAATGACCCAGGAGTATAAACTCGTGAAACTACTCTTCGGAGTATCTTCTCTCCTGGTAAAGTCTCTGATGCTTGCTCACAAACAGTAACCTTGTGACCAGATTGTACCATTTTTCTCAAATATTCTTCAACACTATGCCAAGGGATACCTGCCATTGGAATAGGATTCTCAGCATTCTTATCTCTACTTGTCAAAGTTATCCCAAGAACTTCGGAACCCAATATGGCGTCTTCGTAAAACATCTCATAGAAATCACCCATTCTGAAAAAAAGAACGGTATCAGGATATTCTCGCTTGATTTCCCTGTATTGATCAAGCATTCCGGATCCCTTGCTAGCCATTCTCGCACCTCCTGATAACGCGTGACCATCTGCGCACATCGACGAGGTATCATGAACATAACGCTAAAAAAAGATATAAATTAGAAAAAATGAATTAACAAAATCACCATGCATCGAAACCCATAACTTGGAAGTTACGTGCTAAAACTAAACAAGCTCCTGCTGCTATTGCTAGGAAAATACCATCAAAAAGAAGAGACGGGCGGAGTATTGGATTGGACAATGCTGTTGAATCAATTACCAATAGTCGGTCTCCATTGTAAATCACATGTATTGTATCTCCATTAGAAACAGCAGATTGGGAAGAGAAATCCTCCGGAGATTCAACACTGAGACTTTGAACCGATCCATCTGAATCAAGAATCACCACATTGGATTCTGCTCCAAATACCCATAATCTTCCTTCCGAATCAACTGTTGAAGCAGTCCCGCCTCCGATATTTATCTCAGACGATACTGATAAATCATCTCCAATTAGTGTTAATTTATCAGATGAAACAGCAAAACCCATGAGATTCGGATCTTCTGAAACATGAACCGAGTGATATGCGGCACCTATACTATGTTGAACTAAAGTCACCTCAGGAGCAAAACCTAGAGACGCTGAGGCTACAAAAAGAACCTCTCCGATATCTGAGGGAGAACCAGGATTAGAAAATACTGAAGATATGCCTCTGACTATTGCTGAATTTCCAGAATCATCAACATCAAAACCAGTGAGAGTAACAGATGTATCTCCAGTATCAGCGGCAAAACTCAATGGATTTTGAATTCTTGAATCAAATGTGCGAAGTTCCACATTTTGTCCTCTTTCAATCAAAATCCAACCGGATGAACCATCTTGTGCATGAAGATCCAGTACTTTGTCCTCGGATTGTAATATTGGAATGGATGTTATATCTTCACCGACTATTCTGACTAAGAGCCCTGATTCCCCACCGACTAACCAATCTGAACCGAATGAAGAAACCACTGTTGGTTCAGACAACAAGGAAATTTCTGTGACACTTGAACCTTGAATTCTGTATAATCTATTAGTTCCCGAATCGTCAATGACTGCTAGTGAGCTACCATCTTCTGCGAAGTCCATAGATAAAATTGAACTTCCATCAGGTAAAGTTGGATGATTTTCAGTACCTGAGGGAATTACATCTGCAACCTGAATTAAGGCCGCACCCAGTATAATAACCATAAGAAATGCTATCAATGAAAGCCATTGTCCCTCACCTTCTTCAGTTAGAAGCACTGTGAATATACCTTGGCTAGAACCAGTTGCCATACAATGATGTGCCGCGCGCCGGTTCTTGAAGCATAGCCTACTATTTCTCCTAAACTGACTATCTACTAGAATCACTGTGTAGAGAGGGGATTAAATAGAGACTGTAAGTCGCCGATACCCGAGAGGGATTCCAATGGCACGTAAGCCCGCCAAGATGTATCGTCAAGTGAAAGGTCAATCTTTCACACGTCGCAAGTATACTGGTGGTGTTCCAAACAATCGAATCCTAAGATTCCACATGGGAAATCGTACTCGAGCGGAAGCGGGAGGATTTCCCGTAATCTTACATCTAACCGTAAACAATGCTTGTCAAATAAGACATACCGCTCTAGAGGCAGCAAGAATGATTTCCAACTCTAGAATTAGAAGTGGTGCAGGTGAACAAGGATATGCACTAAGAGTTCATACCTATCCACATCAGATTCTTCGAGAGAATAAGCAAGCAACTGGTGCAGGAGCCGACCGTGTTTCTCAAGGGATGCGGCAGTCATTCGGAAAAAATGTAGGTACTGCTGCACGAGTGAAAAGAGACCAATGTATAATCTCTATTCAAACCGATCCTCAATACTATCTTGATGCACGTGACGCCCTTCGTAAAGCTGGAATGAAATTTCCATCCTCGACAAAAATTCGTGTAATTGAGGGTGCAGAACATCTCAAAGGTCTGGTCTAAACGTCGAATTCAATACTGATGGCGAAGGTCGACAGCCATGTACTCCGAAGTCGAAGCAGTGTCAATGCTTGAAGAAAGCGTTCGCACCGCCCCAGTTATTTGGAAAGGAGATTATCCGTATTTCATTCACCCACTAACGGATGGGGTCCCTCGCGCTCCAAGTGATCTTCTTGCTGCTGCAAGAGATTTGTTGCTTCATAGAATAAATTGGGAAAATATTGACCTCATTCTATCAATAGAAGCAATGGGCCTTCCATTAGCATCTGTTCTTTCCGTAGCCACTGGTATCCCAACAGTAGTTGCTAGAAAACGCTCTTATGGTTTAGATTTCGAAACAGTTGTGGACCAAAGTACGGGTTATTCAAAGGGCTCAATCTGGATCAATGATGTAAATCCTGAAGAAAAAATACTCGTAGTTGATGATGTAATATCTACCGGAGGAACTATGGAAGCGGTACTTTCTTCGTTAGAAGCAAGGGGGGCTATTCTATCAGAAGTTTGGACAATTTTCGAGAAAGGTGATGGTATGAAGAATCTAATAAACAAACACAATTGGCCTCTAAAAAGCTTAGTTCGAATAGAAATGAAGGGTGCAGAAGTAAATATTCTACCGTAATTAATTAGTAAACATCTCAAGGTTGTATCATTATGGATCTCTCCAGACATGAATTTGAACTCGATGATCTAGTCGAGAGAATCAAGAAAAATGATACTAAATTAGTCGCTCTTCAAGTTCCTGAAGGACTAAAAATGCAAGCTCTTGAAATGATGGATCAAATCGAAACTGAGACTTCGGCAAGAGTTGTCCTTTCAGCAGACCCATGTTATGGTGCTTGTGACTTAGTTCATGATAAAATGCAGAATATAGGAGTTGAATTAGTTGCTCATATGGGACATTCTCAAATGAACATAGATTCTGGAATGCCAACACAATTTATTCCTGTTACTTACGACGGTAGTCCAGAAATTGCAAATGTAATCCCATATCTCAATGCTCATAGAGAACTTGCATTTGACAGAATGAATAATCCATCAAGTCCAGTTGAAAATGAGCTTGAAGCCATTGATAAATTTCAAGATATGGTGGGGAGAATTGCTCCTCTAACTGACACCAAACTAGGATTAGTAGGCAGCATTCAACATCTACATCTTTTGCCAACCTACAAAAAATATTTCGAAGAAGCAGGATTTGACGTAACTATTCCAGTTGGAGGTGCCCGCTTATCATTCCCAGGACAAGTTCTTGGATGCAATTATTCTGGAGACGATCCTACTGTTGGACACTATATTTTCCTCGGAAGTGGAGATTTTCATCCAATAGGACTTGTACTTCACACAGGTAAACCACTTGCTATGCTAGATCCATATACTGGTGAAGCAACTGAAATGGGAAGAGAGAGAATTGAACGAATTCTAAGACAGAGATCTGGATTAATTATGTCTTCAATGGATAAGAATCGATTTGGAATACTAATTGGGGCCAAACCAGGTCAGATGCGTCGTAATTTAGCACTTAGAATGAAGAATAAACTTGAAAAACATGGAAAAAAAGGGTACTTACTAGCCATGGAGCATGTAGGTCCAGAATTAATTGACTTTTATCCTGTTGATGTTTTCGTCAACACAGCTTGTCCTAGAATTGCGATTGATGATGCTGTAAAGTATGCTAAGCCAATGATCACTCCATACGAACTTGAAGTGGTATTAGGAGAAAAAAAGTGGGAAGATGGTTACAAATTCGACGAAATCCCGTAATTTATCATCGATATCGTCATATCATCTGGGCACGACGGGCAGATTATGTCGGATAGAGATTGGTCCACGGTAACCTTCGAAAGAAGGTTGCAAATGGTTTATCATGGAATAATTATCGTGGCAATGGTTATTCTTTCCGCTCACTTACTAGAAAGTGTACTAAAGCCCCTTTTTCTTGCATTTGGGCTATATTTTGTCTTGAAACCAGGGGCAGATTGGTTAAATAATCATGGTTTCAATACCCTACAGGCAAATGCGACAATGCTTCTTTTATTGATACTGGCACTTTCTCTCATTGGCCTATTCGCTTGGTTGCAAGTCGATTCATTTCTTTCAAATCAGGAAAAAATAACAGAATTAGAAGTAGCTTATTCAGCACTTCTTGTAAGATCTGAATCATGGCCTATTGTTGGAGATTACATACAAAATATGGACACCTCACAATCCCCAACCCAAATTCTTGGAGAAATGGGTATAGAGATTGGATCTGCAAGCCAATTAGCTTCTCTTTCTGGGATGGTATTTTCATCGCTAACTGTGTTATTCTTTTTGCTTTTTATTATCTTTGAAGCGAATTTGCTACCTGGTAGAATCGAAGCAGCTTTCCCTGGAGATTCATTAGGTCGATTTCAAAATATTACAGAAAGAGCACGTGATGGGATTAATACCTATATCGTAGTGAAAACAGGTGTAAGCATTGGAACCGGAGCCTGTGCAGGACTAATTTGCTTAATTTTTGGGATTGAACTATGGTTTGTATGGGCTGTTGGAGCCATTGTTCTAAATTATGTTCCCTACATTGGTTCATTGATTGCCTCTGTTCCACCTGCCATACTTGGATTACTAATGATGAATGATGACCCATTTATCCTTTTACTATTCTTAGGTCTCCTTGTTGCTAATCAACAATTCTGGGGTAGCTTAATTGAAACAAAATGGGCAGGTGAGGCACTTGACCTCAGTCCAGTACTGTTACTAATTGTTGTAGCATTCTCATATTGGCTTTGGGGTGTTGTTGGAATGGTAATATCAGTACCATTTACTGTAATCATCAAAATTATTTTGGATACTGTAGAACAAACTAGACCATTGGCAGTGTTGATGTCTGAAAGAAGTCCAGATCTTCAGAAAGTCTGGAATGATGCTCTAAGAGATGGAAGGTTAGATGATTGGGAATTTACACGTTTACTTGAACTTCAAAGAAATTTAGAAATCGATGAAGAAGAAATGAATATCACTGCAGGCAGAGCAGCAATTATCACAGCACTTGAGAGAGAATCTCTGAGTCCTATCGAAAGAGAATTTGTGATTCGTTATGCAAAGAATACTACTCTGGGGGATAAAGCAATTGAATTGTTAGTACCAGGTGCTCTATCTCCTTCCTCAATTGAATTAATGGAAAATTTACTAAAATTGAATGAAGAAGAATAGCCTACAGTTCTCCAAGTTCCATCCACATGGCCATATTTGCAGGATCGTCCAAATCTGTAGGGTCCATTGACATAGTAGACTGATCATTCTGAATTGGAGCAGTATAATTTCCAATATTAGAATTGTAATTCTCTGAGGTTGATGCGCCCCTTCCTATCAACCAAAAAAGAACAAGGAACACAAATCCAAGGCAAAAAATAGTATCTAACACTAGAATCACCAATTATTAATTCACTGATAATCTATCCACTCAGTTCCATTCCACCATTGGACAGAATCATCACTCATCTTTCTCCAAGTAAAACCAGTATCATCTGTCCATTGTTGAATTACTTGCAATGTCACTTCTTCTGATACAATAGAATCAGAATTTTCATTTTGAAAACTAGCCTCTAATTGTTTAATTCTATCTTCATCTATCCCATATGCATTAGCTAATGTGACTAAGAGAGATCTTTCATTATCCGACATTTTTCCATCTCTCATCGATTTAGAGTAATTATCGAGATATTCTCTCTCTTGATCTGTGTATTGCGAAGGTATCAGACGTCCAGAAAAACCATCAATTATTCCTAAAACCGGCCTACGAACCGCGAGTAAACCTACACCAACGATTACTCCTCCAGCTAATCCGACACCCAAAACATTCTCCATTACCTCACTAGCAAGAATGAAAAGAAATGCTCCAAGTCCAGTGAAAACAGCATTTCTAAATGTCTTTCTTAAATTCTGATCGATTCCAAATACTGAGTCCTTAAGAGATGCATGAACGAACATCAT
This sequence comes from uncultured Candidatus Poseidoniales archaeon, assembly GCA_964598735.1. GTDB lineage: Archaea > Thermoplasmatota > Poseidoniia > Poseidoniales > Thalassarchaeaceae > MGIIb-N2. Next base: position 4,944 of record CAZRCY010000010.1, on the reverse strand, counting down.
AGCTTCAAATGCTAGACCTGCAGGCCCAAAGGCGAAAGTCAAATTAAACAGGAAATACTTGAATCGTGCAGTAAACGTGGGGTCTGCATACCTCCAAGAGATTACATCTTGAAAGTTAGGGACTACTCCGCCATTGAGCATTGGTAAAATAATGAGAAGTGTAACAAAAAACAAGATACTGCCGATTACTTTTCCTAGGAATCCTATGTAGAATGATTTCGAAATTTGATTCTTTTCTCTGACATCCTTACTTTTCAAATCTTGAACATCATTACTCTCCGAATTTTTCTTGAGAGATGAGCGAATAAATAGTAGGGCAAGAATAGATACGGGTGTTTGGGCGAATACAATAGCCCATATCCCAAATGGCTCTTCGCCAATTGTGTTATCTAGGGCAGCTGGACATAACCTGTTAGGAAATGTTGCATCAATTCCGCTGGTTACAGCAGTTGCAGAAGAAGTACCTAAGAATTCATGAATTATAGGTTCCGTTCCCGCCGCAGTGCACTCTATCCATGAGAGATTATCAACAGCAAAGGGAGGTAGCCCTTGTATCATCAACCACAAACCAATACCGATGACTAAGGGGAGGTAGTATGCATGTTTTTGCAAAACTGGACGATACATAAAGCCAAGACCTCTTATCCTGTAATAGATAGGGAAGCAAAAATAGAGGAATATAGCAGCGATTTGCATAGAAAAAAAGAAATCAAACTTGATCTTCCATGCTACAACCCAGAAGGAATTCCATTCATGGATAAAAGGAAGTACATCCATGGCAATCCAAATGCACTTGAATCCTTCAACAGCGAGTAGAGTCGCAACAAATCGATTTTGAAGAGATTTAGAATCGGCTCTCCACACAAGATAAGCAAGCGCAAATAACCATAACATAACCAATAGTGAACCGATATTGATAACCATCCTCAATCCAAAGAATAATTCTGGACTGAATGCCCTTGAATAGAATTCAGCAAGAGTTGTCACATCCACTCCGAAATATAACAAGAATATAATCGAAGTGGATAGATATTCAATATCTCTAAGAACATTAGAATTCAATTCCAATCCGCATGGCGGGTTACCTAGACCGAATTGGAGCAGGCAAAATCCTAATGGATTCAGAACCTCTTTCATTCGACTGGTTACCTAATGAATTAGTTGGAAGAGATGATGCACTAGGAGAAATCGCATCAATGTTTAGAGGTATTGAATCGCCTAACTTCAGTGGAAGAGCAATTGTTATTGGCCCAGTTGGAAGTGGAAAAACTGCTATTGTTCGTCGATTCTCAGATGATTTGAAAAAACATCTTTCAGATACTCGACGGATACTACCAGTGCACATTAACTGCCGAAATCACCCTACAACATCTCAAGTTCTACAACGTATTGCTCAAAGTCTAGATCATCGACATCCTGAAAGAGGTTTTAGCCCTGGAGAAATCATTCAAAATATTCGTAGAAATCTACAAAATAGTGGCAAGCACATGCTTCTTGTGTTAGATGAGGTAAGCGTACTACTATTGAGAGAAGGAGACGATTTATTGTATCAACTTCTACGTATTGACGAAGGAAGAGAGGAAGTAGGTACGCTATCACTAATTCTGGTGAGTCAAGAGCCAATGGTACATTTATTCGAAGCTGCTGTGAAATCAAGATTTGGTCAAAGTAATCGTATCAAACTTAGTCCATACAAAGAAAACGAATTACGAGCGATTGTTGAGCAGAGATCCGCTGTAGCATGTAGAAAGGGGAGTGTTCGAGATGATGCAAAATCAAGAATCGCAAGTTTTGCTGCAGAAACAGGAGATGCAAGACTAGCCATTGAACTTCTCGAAAGTGCAATCCGACGAGCTGAAAAGAAAGGAGAGAGTGAAGTTGCTCCTGAACATGTAGAACCAAGTAATACACGTGGAGCAGGAATCGAACCAGATATGGTTGATGGATTAACAGAACATCAAAAAATGTGTTTACTTGCATTATGTCGCCGTCTACGAAGGGAAGAATCAGTAACAAGTGGAGATGCTGAACGTCTATATCATGTTGTATGTGAAGAATTTGAAAAAGAATCAAGAGGACATACCTCATTTTGGGGATATATCAAACGTCTTGAAGAAGTCGGATTTATTCATGCAGAGACTAGCAATACCCCAAAAGGACGTGGGAGAACAACTCTAATTCGTGCTGCAAATATACTTCCTGCAACAGTTGAAAAGAGATTAGAAAAAGACCTAAATCGAGCCAGTATTGGTTAATTTTACAACTCTTCAGCAGCGAACCGCTCTTATAGGGGCCAATGGTCGGCGAAACGCAGTGAGTACCATGGCCGAAGATCGAGTGTTCAAAGCCGTCGTAAATGATTCCACCACAAAATTGGAGAGAAAGAATGCAAAGGACACAGTCCGAACATATTCTCCCTCATATCAGACAGATGTTGCAGGTAACGAATACAACGCATTACTAGGTAAAAAAATTGGAGACGAAATACCTGGTGAAAATGTTCATGTAGACATGACAGGATATACGTTGAAAGTTACTGGTGGAAGTGACAAAACAGGTACTCCAATGCGTAGCGACCTACATGGTGGCGGAGTGAATGCAGTCCTTGTGGGTCCGGGTGTAGGATACAAGGGGAAACGCTATGTAAGGAAAAATGGAAAAGTGTATCGTTACAAATATGGAGGAATCCGACGAAGAAGGAATCTCCGAGGAAATACAATCTCTACAGATACACGACAAATCAATCTCACAGTCGTAAAGAAGGGTTCAAGGCCTCTTGGCGACATCTTCGGAGCCGGAGATGAAGGCTCTGAGTGATTGAGGAGTGGGTAGATCCTGGCGATACTTCCTCGTCAACCAGAAGTCAACATTGGTTTAGTTGGACATGTCGACCATGGTAAAACAACTCTAACAAGAGCTCTCTCGGGAATCTGGACAGATACACACTCTGAAGAGAGAAAAAGAGGGATTTCAATAAAACTAGGATACGCAGATACTGCGTTCTATTGTACAAAGGATGGACAGTACTATCCAATGGGAAAACATCCCGAAGGAGGAAAAGACAAAGATTCGGAATTGCAGAGAACCGTGTCTTTCGTTGATGCTCCGGGACATGAGACCCTAATGGCTGTAATGATTTCCGGCGCTTCAATAATGGATGGAGCACTTCTCCTAATAGCCGCAAACGAACAATGTCCACAACCACAGACTAGAGAACATCTGGCAGCATTACAAATTGCAGGAATTGAAAACATTGTAATAGTTCAGAATAAAGTTGACTTAGTTACCCGAGAAAGAGCAATCGAATCATATAATGAAATTTCTGAATTTGTATCTGGTACAATAGCGGAAAATGCACCAATTATACCAGTATCTGCCCATCATGATGTAAATCTAGATATCTTAATACAGGCTGTTGAAGATAAGATACCAACTCCTGATAGAGGGGATGAAGATGGAATGTTGCATATCGCTCGTTCGTTTGATATCAATCGACCAGGTACTAGACCTAATGGTCTGAAAGGAGGGATAATTGGTGGTTCGATAGTGCGTGGAAAATTCTCTAAAGGAGATAATGTAGTAATTGCTCCTGGAAGAAGAACCACGCAAGGTTCTAAGCAAAAATGGACTCCCATAGAAACTCAAATAATGTCAATGAAGGGAGGAGGACTCGACCTAGATGAAATGAATGCAGGAGGATTATGTGGGATTTCTACCCCGCTAGATCCGGCCATGACAAAAGCAGACAACTTATCTGGTCAAGTCATGGCAAGAAAAGGGGAATTACCACCCATATGGGAAGTGATGACATTAGATCTAACTTTGCTAGAAAGAATGGTAGCAAGCGAAGAAGGAAAAGCAGACAAGGTGAAGCCTCTGGCGCTAAATGAAATGTTGATGATTAATGCTGCTACTGCTACTTCAGTAGGAGTTGTGAATAAAGTGTCTAAGGGAGTAACAACATTGACATTAAGACTTCCAATTTGTGCCCCTGTAGGAAGTAGAGTTACTCTGTCTCGACGAGTTGATTCACGATGGCGTCTTATTGGTCATGGAACAATCTCAGGGTGAGATTTTGCCAAATTTGTTAATTGATGCATGCGGATGGGTCGCAGTAGTTGATTCTGGAATGAATATAGATTTAGAAATCAATAGAACTATTGGACCCAGTAATTGGATTCTACCTTACCAAGTTAAATTAGAATTAGAAAAAATGAGTGAACAACGCACTAATCTATTACTTGATTTATTATTTTCAAGGTCGGAAGTAATTGATTCGAAACATAAACACACGGATGACATATTGTTGACATTAGCGAAGGACACAGGCTCGAGGGTTCTTACTGTAGATAAAGAACTCAAAAGAAGATTAATTGCAGAAGGCTGCGGATATCTCGAGGTTGTGAAAGATTGTTCCCTTCGGTTAATCGAATAATCATGGTAATGTGAAGAGATGATCATCCCCATGTCCATCCAGCCAACCAATTCGAACACCTGCATCAATCCAAGCATGAGCGTAGTATATCGCCCCAAATGCTCGAACGAGGTCTCCAGTATCTAGAAAATGTTGAGCATCTCTACGATAATCATCACACATCTTCAACATATCTTGTAATCGAAGACCTTCTGAAGAATTAATTTCAACTATTGGTGTAGCTTTTTCTCTGGCAGCATTCGTCAGCGCTATCGCCTCCAAGACCTTCTGTCTAGAAACTTCAATATTCATTATTCTGATCCCTCCTGAAGTCCGAGAACTCTCCGTACGTCCTCTTCTCTACCTAATGCCCGATAGAGCTCTAAAGCTCTTGACCAAAGTCCCTCTTCTTCGGCCTCTTGAGCAGATTCAAACATTGAAGTTCTCTGCATCCAATCCAGACGTTTACGCTCTTCTGTCTCCAATAATCGAAGATTATCAACTCTCATACCACTAAGTAAAGGAGACTC
>CAZRCY010000009.1:0-28694 GCA_964598735.1 uncultured Candidatus Poseidoniales archaeon | reverse complement strand
TTAGAAGATACTCCAATATTTTTCAGTAGAGAATGACATCGGGTCATTGCTTCTCCTATAACCCCAGGATCACCTTTAGAAAGCAAATTTATCGCATCGCTAGAAAGTTTTGAAACCGCATCCATACAAGAACGAAAGGACGGATTCTCCATTTTTTTCGCCACAATCTCAACCATTCGGCTAGTTGATGAAGACTTTCCAGTAAAGCCAATTACTACGGGAATAGAAGATAGAGAATTAGGAACTGATAGCGAATGAACATCCCAATGTTTGTGCCCATCAGGACCATCCAGATCTACGGACCAACGATGTTGTAATGATTTGATTATCGCAGAATTAACAATGACTGTCCCGCCCAGTGCAGATACACTAGTATCAGTCGGGCTTGCTCTTCCTCCTTGGGCACTTGCCTCGGCCTTGTGTGCAATTCTTGCAAGGTTTTCTGTTGAGGCTTTTTCTCCATGAAATGCAGATAATGCTAATCCGGAAGCAACTGAAAGTGCTGCGGATGATCCTAATCCAGCGGCTACAGGGATTTCACTATCTACAGAGATTGACAATGGAGATTGTAAGTTTCCAAACTCAGATATCAAGTGATACAGATGAGGATTTTCTTTTGGGTCAAATTCATCTCCGTTCAATATCCAGTTGTTAGAGTTAGCAACTGAAATCGATGCACGTAAATCAATCGCCATAGCAATCGCTGGTGCACCATACAATACAGCATGCTCGCCAAAAAGTATGGCCTTCGCAGGAGCATCTGCGCGCCACATGACCTGCGCTGGAGCACTTAGCCAATATCCATTACTGATTGGGTTAAATGTCTATGATGATTTGAATGGAGACATTCAAGGGTGACATACTGGTGGAATGAGATGAGGGAGCACGTTGAGCGACGAAGCAGACTTTGATGTAATCATCATTGGATGTGGAATGGCAGGAATGGCATGTGCAGCCCAGCTACTTAAAGAAGGAGTTGAAGGAGACCGAATTTTAGTTGTTGATAGGGGTGAGCCAATAGGTGCTAAGAATCTATCAGGGGGGATTCTTTGGGGAAGAGAACTTGATGAATTGGATGATATTTTCCCGAATTGGGAAATAGATAATCCAGGTATAGAACGCTACATCAACCACAAAAAAATTGGATTCCTATCATCAGAAGATGCATTCATTATGGAAGGAAAATTTTCTTCATGGGATGGGGTTGGAGGAACTGAAGAACCATCTATGAGAACCGGATGGAGTGTACTCCGTGCAAAAACAGATTCTTGGTTTGCTGAAAAATTAGAGGAAGCAGGGGTTTTCATAATGCCAGGAATTAAGATTGATCAACTACATATCGAGGGATTAGATCACACTTCCTACTCAGCAAGAGACTTGACATCTCCTGCCGATGATTCTGGAAAAGGGCAAAATCAAAAGTGGAGAATTGACAATGCAGACCCTGAAATTGTCAATGCAGTCCGAGAGGGTAAAATCTGTGGAATTGTCCAAGATGGTGAGATAATGACTAGTAACGTAGTCGTGATTGCTGAAGGTAGTAACTCAATACTCACTAGATCTTACGCATTCGACACGATGCTTCATGCTCAATCACGTCACGGTTTAATACTAGGAGTAAAGGAGGTCATTCACCTTGGAGAAGATGTGATTAATAGCCGGTTTGGATGTTTCTCAGGAGACGATGAAAGACCTCCGAGCGGGATGGCAATGGAAGCAGCATTGGCGATATACGATGACATGGCTGAGAAAGCATGGGAAGAATATCCAGTGACTGCGGGCCAAATTCCTAGAGCCGGCGGTTGGCTTTACACCAATAGAGACACTCTATCGATCGGAGTAGTAATTCAGTTAGATAGCCTACCCTCTGGAATTCATACCTACGACATGTTAGAGGCATACAAAAACCACCCAGCAATTGCACCACTCATTAGCGGAGGAGAAACGGTGGAATATGGCGCTCACTTAGTTCCAGAGTATGGACTGGATAGAATTCCAAATCGTCTTGTTAGAGATGGGGCAGTTGTAATTGGAGATGCGGCTGGACTTGTCTACTCTAACGGAGCTGTAATTCAAGGTCAAAACTATTCAATCCATTCAGGAAAACTTGCTGCAAAGGTGATTGCTAAGAGTATAGAATCTGGAGATTTTAGTAAAAAATCCCTAGCACAATACAGGAAAGATTTGGATGCTTCATATGTAATGAGAGACTTAAAACGATTCAAGACGACGGCAAAATTCCTAGCAGATGATGCAAATTACACTTGGGTACCCAAATTCATGGGCAAAATGTTCAATCGAGTTGTTCGTGAAATAGGTGAAGAAAAAATAACGGTGGAAAAACTCGCACGTAATCTAAGAAAAGAAATGCGGAGAAAAGATAAGAAAACTAAGAAAGGCATGGGTTTGCTCAACTTAATCAGATTGGGGATGATGGGCCGCAAATTGTGATAAAACTGAGGGGAAAAAATGGATAGTAAAACTAAGATTGGACTCTTTGAATATGACGTCAAAAATGGGCTTGGGTTAATTGCTTACAACGTCGACGAACACGAGCATGCGCACATCATTGTAGATACAAAGAAATGTGGCGATTGTGATTCAATGATGTGTGTTTGGGGATGTCCCGCGCAATGCTATATGTTCCGAGATGTAGGATTGGAAGAAATGAAATTTCAATACGAAGATTGTGTTGAATGCGGAACCTGCTTCTTGATGTGTACCGATGGTGCATTGAGTTGGAATCATCCTCGCGGTGGTTTTGGAATTACTTACGCATATGGTTAGGTGAGAAAATGAGTTACAAATTTCTAGGAATGGAAATGCCACTAATATCAATATTAGTCGGAGGGATACTCTCTGCTTGGGGAGTTGCAGCATACGTGATTTCCGGTAATGCCAGTGCCACAGCTTTGATTCCTACAATCATGGGAACTCCAATCGCTGTCATGGGTTCAGCTGCAGACCGGTTCCCATCTCGTACGAAACTGTTCATGCACATCGCTGTGGTGTTTGGATTGTTATGTGCCTTGGGTGGACTAAGGTTGCCAATGGTTTTGTTGGATGCAGATTCCTCAGGTATCCTGATTATTTCTCATGCTCTATTGCTAGTCCTTGGTGGAGTTTACACATACGCATGTGTCCAATCCTTTAGGTGGGCAAGGAAAAATGGGATGCTAAATACAGAATCATCGTCTTAAATTCAATGAATCTGCAGCAGATAGTATCATTTCATTGTGTGATTTTGAAATCCACCCAGATCTTTTCTCTGTGTTTGAACAATCGTAATAATTGGTAGTCCCCAGACCACTAGAAACTAATCTAGCTTCTTTGATGAAAAGTGCCATTATTTTAACCAAAAAATTCGGAAGTGCCCAAGTGGAAACTTTCCAACCATCTGACCTCAGATATGAGGCAATTTGAGGCATACTTATTGGATATGTAGCCATGATTATCCGTTCACCATCAAGATCAGAATTCTCAATTGCTTCTGCATGCATCCAAGCAACATCACGTACATCGACAGGAGCAAAACTAATTTTTGGAAACCCTGGGTAAGAGCTATCAATTATCGATTCAATTATTCTCAATGACGTGCCAGAATTTCCACTATGTAAGGGACCTAGGATTACATTTGGATTAATAGTTGTAAGAGTAATACCAGAATATGATTCTACAAAATCCCATGCTGCTAACTCTGCTAAGGTTTTGCTCTTAGTATATGCAGAAATTTTACTATCCAAATTTGTCCAATCTTTATGCGAGTAAATTTTGTTCCTACTTGTTGGAGTTGCTCCGGAAATAGCCGCAGTAGATGATGTAATGACGAATTTTCTAATACCTGCCTCGTACCCATGAGTCAAAACTCGTATTGTTCCTTCTCTAGCTGGTTTAAGCAATTCTTGCTCATCCTCAGGTTCATAAGCATAAAATGGAGATGCTGTATGAATTACGGCATCAATATCTTGCATTGCGGACTCCCAACCTTCATCAGAAATTAGATCAAGGCATCGCAATTCAAGTGAAGGATGATTATCAAAATCACTCATAATTTCAGAATGTAATTCTTCACGACTACGAGTAGTTCCTCTCACAAAATATCCTCTTGAAAGGAATTCCTGAGTAACCTGCCTTCCTAGAAAACCAGAACATCCTGTCACCAATATTCGCTTATACTCCTGATTCATAATTTTGCGTGATTTTTCTTATGTTTGAATTTTTGTTACTGATATTGCAAGGATGTTCGCACGTATTTATGTTGAAGTGTGCCACCCAAGGGATGAGGAGCACATGACCCTACACCTCTATGATACTCGCAGGAAAGAGAAGGTTCCTTTCCATCCTGCTGTTCCAGGTAAGGTCCAGATGTATGTTTGTGGAATTACGCCCTATTCCCCCTCACATCTTGGGCATGCTCGATGTTACATTGCTTTCGACCTCCTTCATAAGTGGTTAGAAGCATCTGGTTATGATGTCGATTACGTACAAAATTTTACTGATATCGATGATAAAATAATAAAAATCGCAAATGAGGAAGGTGTGAATTTTCTTGAGGTTGCAAATCGAAATATTGAGGATTACTATCTAGTAATGGATGCATTAGGAGTTGAAAGAGCTGATCATTATCCAAGAGTGACTGAACATCTAGAGGGCATCATCGATATGATCGGAGTGTTGATTGAAAAAGAACATGCATACATCTCATCCGATGGAGTTTGGTTCTCTGTTTCCTCTGCCCCAGAAAAATTTGGTACGTTAACTGGAAATTCAATCGACGCTGTACAGCCAGGAGGGTCGGGTAGACTAGAAAAATCCGATAAAAGAGAACACAATGACTTCGCACTTTGGAAATCAGCAAAACCGGGGGAACCTGCGTGGGATTCTCCTTGGGGAAAAGGCCGACCAGGTTGGCATATCGAGTGTAGTGCAATGAGTTTACATCATTTTGGAGATTCCTTCGATATTCACGGAGGAGGGTTCGATCTAAGATTCCCGCATCATGAAGCCGAGATTTTTCAATCCGAATGTTGTACTGGGAAAGAGCCAGTTGTCGGTATTTGGATGCATAACGGGTTTGTTAGAGTTGATGGAGAAAAAATGAGTAAAAGCTTAGGTAATTTCTGGACTGTAAAGGACGCATTTCAGGTTTACGATCCAATTGTATTGAGATATGCATTACTAAATGCTCATTATCGAAATCCAATTGATGTAAGTGAACAATTATTGGATGACGCAAAAGGGAATCAACGAAAATTGTCTGAAACATATGGTCAGGCAATTATCTTCAAAGAACAAGGAGAAGCTCTAGCCCCCTTACCCCCCCTTCCAGCTGGGGACATTACATCATCTGAATATTTGAAACAACGAATTGGTGTTATTGAATCATTAGCAGAAGAAGCAGCACGTGCTTTAGATGATGATCTGAACAGCAGACTAGCATTGTCTAAAGTACAAGCAGGTGCAAAAATAATCTCAGAAGTACTTAATTCAGAAAAAATTGATGAGAGTGATACTGCATCCTTTGCATCATTTGCCATTGATTGGATTGAAGAAATTGCCGGATTGATTCTTGGAGTACTTCCTTCAAGAGAAATTGCCAAGGCAGTCTTTGACCCCAGATTAGACCCGAGGAGAGTTGCTATTCGAGATGAAGTTGAAAGTCTACTAGCCCGAAGGTCAATTGCCCGTCATGCAAAGGATTGGACGGCTGCAGACGAAATTCGTGATCGCCTTGTAGAAATGGGAGTAGAAGTAAAAGACACTCCAGATAGTGTTGAATGGTCACTGAAGTGATTATTTCTTAATTACGCGAATGATTGTGAACACAGAACCTGCTAAAACACCCATAGTGAGAATAATTGCAAACCAATACCACACCTGTCCTGTCAGAGATATTCCAACTGATTCATCTAATTGTTCGGAATCAAGAGAATCATCAGATTGAGAGTTCGAATCAATTTTGTTTATCCAATTCATAGCCTGCCTACATTCCCATTCTCCAATTCGATTATCATCTACCCTGACCGGATTATCATCTTGAAGTACTAAGGCTTGTGCAACAATTTGATCAGCGCAAGTTAGCCCTGGGAATGTGATGACATCTCCAGGAGTATAACCTGGATCTAGGCGACTGACCGGCCAATTATCAACTCCGGATGATTCACTAATCTCAGGATGTGATTGGACCCATACCGAATTTTGAGGACATATGTCTACATATTCAATAGATAACTCTGATTCAATGAAACACCCACTTGATTCCTGCATCAAAATTACTACTGAACCGCATCCTCTGACTTGTCCATCTTCTTTCGTCTGCACAATTGTGGTACATTCCTCAATATGTATTCCTTGTTCAAATGACGAATTTGAGGGATATTGATCGCCTCCAAAAGGACCGAATGTTGGCCATAAAAGTGGAAGATCTGTAACTGAAATACTATTATTTTCATCTATTTCATTTCCATCATTAATATTATTAGAATCGTCATTTGTATTTGTCTGATTATCTGAACTGCCGCCATTCCAGGTGGAAGGATCAGAAGACTCAACAGATGTACGATTTCCATCTGAATCAAGATTGATATCGTAGTAATCTGACCAGAGATCTACAGAACGCCCATTCTGGAATGTCAATGAACTATTCAATACACGAAAGTAACGTTCATCTCCGAACGTATACCATGGATCGAAAGGGCGCGGACCAATAGAAAGGTCTTCTAAACAATCTCTCAATTTTTGCTCTACTACTGCATAAGTCTGAGATCCTGAAGGTATACCCTCATAGCGAATATCTATTCCCTTGTCGAAATCAGGAGCGCTGATAATTTCTGTATCGTTAGTCATCATATGCATTAAATCAATGTCTCCAAAAACAGGTATCCCTGCTACAACAACAAGACGAACATCCGGATCCACGGCTTCAATTAAATTTCTATATGGGTTTGATTCAAAGGAATCAATCACAAGAAAATCAGCTGCTAAACCTGGCTTAATTCTACCAACATGCTCAGTCCATCCAACTTGATCTACTGAATTAGTGGTAAGCATTTGAGCCATTTCAAAATCTGAAAATCTATCCCCCAGTACATTAGTATCCCACCAATCTGCGATTTTTACTTCATGTAAGACATTCTTTGCTCCAGAAGGTGCCCAATCTGGAGAAATGGAAATTGATACACCGGCATCATCTGCCGCAGCAATATCTGCAGTATCACCATATAACAATAAATTCGACATAGGAGACCAAACTAAGGACGCATCTACCTGGGCCATTAACCCAAATTCTGTTGCTGTAAGAGCAGTTCCATGAATTACAACTAATTCATCTATCAATAATTGATTGTTTACCAAAGAGTCAAATTCTGCTCTAGAGGGTTCATCTATACCTTCAGAAAGATGAATCATCCAAGCATCAAGAGTTCCTGCTGATTTCTTAGATTTGATATGAGAACCTGAATAATCTGTAGGAAACCAAGACCCACCAACACGTGTTTCTATTCCATCAGATCCAAAATTTTCCTTCTCTATATTCCTAGCCAAAATAGAATCAAATGTAGATTCACTTTCTGTAGTTGCCCCTTGAATTACCGTTGTTCCTCCAACTATTGATTTAACTTCAGCATGTTTCATTGACTCTACCATTAATCCACAGCCATCAGAACCTCCATCATTTAGTCCATTTTCTACCTTAGTAATTGCGTCCTTATACTCTGATTCTGTTCTCCATTGATACCTATTTTCCCAACCATTTGTTCCATGATCCCAAATCGGGATTACGTTGTAATGGGGATGATTATGCACATCCAGTAATCCTGGATAGATTATTCCTCCAGTATCAATGATTTCAACACCTTCAGCAGCGCTAGGTATTGTCTGACCTTCTGACCAAACAGCAGATATAATCCCATCTTCGACTAAGATATGGCCATTGAGAAGAACACTAGATTCGGATTCCATAGTCACGATAGTTCCTGAAAGAACATAGGACCCCGTATGACTTACTTCAGCAGATTCTGGGCACGGAGCACCTGGACCAGTAGAAGGAGATTCTTCACCAGGACCCCAACCAGGAGTAGGAGGTGATACTTTGCTTACTGCTCCACTAGAGTCAGAAACATAAGAGGTATCCCATTCAGAATCTTCTCCTTCAAATGCAATAGATGACACTAAATTTCCTGAGGAATCAATCAGTCTTACTGAACCTCCACCAAAATAATCGAGTGCTATACCAGTAGATGCTCTAAAAAATACAATTCTACTACCTTCAGCTATTGTTGTTGTGGAATAAATACTGAAAGAATCGGTTGATGCAACGCCTTGGAACTCTAAACTCCATCCACTGATATCAATAGAACTAGATGTTGGATTATATAATTCAATAAATTGATCACTATTACTACCAAATGTTCCGTCACAATTCCAATCAGTCCCCCCATAATTTTCATTATTTGAAGAGACAAGTATCTCTGAAACATGTAAACCATCGTTTCCTTCTCCAATGGCAGATCCAGAATATGGCATAAGCAAGAAAATAGCAATTGCAAAGAGGACTTGGTACTGCCTGGTGATGCCCATGAGCATCTATGGCAAGAGCAAGGGCTTGAACCCTACCATCTGTGATAAAACCCAAAATAGCGACAGTCAAAAAAAGCACACCTCCAAAATAATACCATGAAGGGGGAGACTTGGCGTCGAATTTCGACAATCATTGCCACATTAGTTTTACTTTTTCCAGGATGTTTTGGCTCAAATGAAGAAATTGTAGTTGGGAATGATTGGGCCGAAGGTTTCAGCTACATTGATGACCCCGCTGGATTTACCGGAGAAGATAGGATAAGGCCGTTCAATGTAAGTCATCCTGATCCTACAGTTAACGCCTCATGGGGAAATTCATCTTGGGCCGTTTTCGGTAATTTAGAAGGAGGGAATTGTTGTGAACATTATCTTGCCGCCACAGAGTGGGGATGGATTCTCAACTTTGGTGGAGAATATCCAACATGGTCAGAAGATAGGGGACATACATGGCAAGAATGGATGCCTCCAGTAGTGCAAGATCTAAGTTGTAGAACTCCTAAACTTACTGTTCCAGGTCAAGAAGGGCTGGGAGAAGGTAGTATCGTTCAAACGACCACTGGAGATATCATTGCAATGGGATGGTTTCCTTATCCATCCTCATCTGGTGGCGACCAATTCTATGCTTTCTTTTGGGATGCTGAAGATGAAGATTGGACATGGTGTTTTAACAGATTGACGGAACCTTTCTATGACAGATCATGGCAGATGGAAATTGTAGGACCAATTGACGCCGCCGCACCTTATGGTAGTGGAGAATGGGCAAGTCTAGTAATCTCAAACTTCTGGCATCAATCGTCTAATAGAGGTGGTCAAATGTCAACTGATGGACTGAATTACTACTATTTTGAATTTCCAGATCGTGATGAACAATTAGACTTAATGGAAGTAGATTTACTAGTAGAAGACCTCAATTCGGCCTGGGATTATACCAAACCACACAAAGAAATGAGAGGATTTCCAGTGCCTTCGGGAGGGGCTTATTTTCCTAGTTTCTTCGACGATGGGGGAGATGCATTCCTTGACACTTCTCTAAACTGGTGGAGAGCCACAACTGTTGAAGGCAATAGTTTACCAAGTGAATATTGTGCTTTCGATTCCTCTTCACATCTACACTGTGTTGTTAATTCAGGACTTATTTTTGAACATATGGTATCTAATGATGGAGGAGAAACTTGGAAAAATCATACATATGACTTAACTGGAGAAGCATCAGAAATTGAAGAATGGGAATTCCATTCAAACGGTAATTTAGACTTATTTGTTCTAAATGTTAGATACCAGAGTTCTGAGGGACCAGATATTGATATTGCTTGGCATGTTAGAGAATACTCAGAAAATCTTGAACCAGATTCAATGACATTTCTTGGACTGGGCGATTTAGATGCTACTTCTGGAGCAGGACAAGATATTCGTTTTGATTTTGCAAGTATGACCATTCTTCCTGATGGAGGTTCAGTAATTGCTTACCATGATTCGTCAGATCCAGACCCTTTGTTTGGTTTGGAACTATTTCTCCCAGATTCGTATACCACAATTAATTCTTGAAACTTTCACACAAAGAGGCAAAAATCGATGCTGATGGGCCTTGCGCTCGAGCAGCTAATCTACGAACGATTAACTCAGGAGTGGATTGAGCAAGATGATTTCGAATAGGTGTTCTATCAACCACTAATTCCATATTCTCATCTAGTCCTCTTGCTTCTATACCATCGATTCTAATGTCTCCGGGGAAATTATTTCTTATTTGACTACCAATATGAGTAACTAATACCACTGTATTCGTATTATTTTGCATTGCAACGGAAAGTAATCCTGAAAGAATACGCGCAGCTGCCCCAGGTTCAGTTATGGCTTCTAATTCATCTGCAAGAACTAGTTTCTGACTTTCTGAAACAAATACATCCGCTAATCTTAGAAGAGTTCGTTCTAAAGCACCTGCTGATTGAGTTCCATTTACTTTCGCCAAAATATGTATTTCATCTACCAACGAAATCTTTGCCGAAGAGGCGGGAACAGGTAAACCAGAGTGCGCGAGTAATGCAATCATCGCAATCGTTTCCAATAATGTTGTTTTCCCTCCAGAATTGGCTCCTGAAAGAAGACTGAGAGGTTGCCTATCTCCTTCTGGTGCTAGTGACCCTAATCCATATGAAATGGGGGTAGGAAGACAATCAAGTAGTAGATGGCGGCCATCTGTAATTTCAAATCCAGATTTCTTGGTAGATAATACAGGCATTATACACTTGTTATGAATTGCCCATCTCGCAACTGTCAACCACATCTCAATTTCAATTAAACCAGAAATTGCAGCTTTACAGGGTTCTTTCAATTCTTGAGCAATTTTAGCATTTTGTAAGAGATCGTTGTTCTTTGTTGATTCAATGGCATTTTCCAATTGACCTTCTATATCTTCTACAGCTGAACGACTAACAATGCACGGATAGTCAGATTCAATCCAATCAAATGGAATTCTTACGGATGTATTTTGAAGAAATAATTCTAATCTTTTTCTTCCTGCTTGTTTGGCTTCCTCAATGGAATCTGCAACAGTGGCTTGTATTCGTCGATTCAAACTTTCAGTATCTGCGTAAAAAGATAGAACTTCATCGCCCTCAATGGAAAGATGAGCATCAGAGGTTCCGGCTACAATTGCATCATTAATTCCTCCTTCAATTGCTTTAATTTCAGACCACAATGCATCTTTTACATTCTCTAAAATTTGAAGGTCGCCATCATCGACATTTAGTGATTCCAGAATTTTATCTAAGTTAGAAATCGGATCGACTAATTCTCTGATTTTTTCAGAAAGCGGATTAATTGGCCATTCATTTTCCTTAATTTTTTGAATCGCATTTAATATTTGAGAATTTAACTCAAACCATTCAACACTTAATTCAGGAACTAAACTAGCAATTTGTTTAATCGATGGAAAACAAATCCATCCATTGGGAGGTGAAGTAGGAGCAGATTTACCCACCCATGTTACATTAGGAAAGACAGTGTAATCATTCCATGTCTCATTTGAATCTCTGATCACAATTCTAACACGAGTTGACAATGAATTACATTTTTCGGCAGTTTCTGAATCTGGCACAACAATTACTCTATTCACTCTATCTGTACCTCTTTTTGGATTTGATAACGAAGAAGAATACGTAGTCCATGTTTCCATTGAATTGGGAAAAGACAAACCAAATTCTAATGCTAACTTAGACATTTTTCTATATGTTTCAATAGAATCAATATGCTCTTTCGATAACGGACGCAATAGACCTATCCGATCTTTGGCTGCTGGACAATTGGCGAAACTACTAATCGATTCGAGGATTCTATCGTGTAATTTCGTCGCCTCAATACTTTGACAAACATCTGCATCCTTACCTCGAAAATTCTGAATTAATCGAACTGCACGCACAGAAGTAACGCCTTCCACAGAAGATAAACTAGTAACATCACCTTGGGATAGTATTCTGAAGACTTCTTCCTCGGAACCTAATGCTTCAATCATTCTATGAGAGAGGGATTCTCCTACTCCAGGTATGTCTGTTAGGCCTATCATCGACATACATGGAAGTTCGGGAGTTATTGAGAACATCGGTTAAGATTGAACGATTTTGAAGTAAATGTCAAACTCTCCGTCAAGGGAGAAAACATCTACTGAGGTACTATCTAAGTCGTTGAGGTTTTCACTTTTAACACGATGGAATTTGGAAGATGATGCTCGTACCTCTGAACTAACATGTTTACTGTCTACTTCAGATAATTCTGGAGCTTTTTCAGGCAACCAAACCTCAAGAGAAATTGTATTATCAATTTCTAAGTCGAGATCTTTTCTCTTAGATTGAATTCGACGAATAATGTCTCTCGCAAGACCCTTAGAAAGTAGGTTTTCAGTTAAAGCAAGGTCAAGGACAAGGCTAACATCAATTGGACCCTCTGGGCCATCAATTGATACCGTTGAGGCGGCATACCCTTCTTTTTCCACTCTTCGAATTTCAATATCTTCTGCAATTATCTCATATCCTGCTAAAGCACCCAATCCGGCTTCAATCTCTAAGAGGAACGATTCAGGATCCACTGAATTTAATTCCTTAAGAACAGAAGGTAGATCTTGACGACACTTTTTCCCTAAGGCCTTACGGTTAGGCCCAAGTTCTATTTTTTGGAAACGATCTAGATCTTTTTCTGTTTCCAATATTTCTACATTTAGTTCATCAGCTAGAATTTCATGGAATTCTGAAATATTGGGTCCTCCAACAATCCATCCAGACTGACATGGAAGTCGTTGACGTCTACTTGATTCAATCCTAATTCTTCTACCTGCTTCAGCGAGAGTTCGAACCATCTCCATCTTTGCTTCAACCATCATATCGATAGGTGGAAGGATATCTTCGCCGACATCGGATTTTCCAGTTAATATTGGCCAATCTGCAAGATGAACACTTTCACCACCACATAAATTTCTATGAATAACATCTGAAATATATGGAGCAACAGGTGCCATCAACCGACATAATACTGTTAACACCTCGTGAAGTGTTAATTGACAGGCTCTCTTATCTGATGATTCATTCTCGTCCCAAAGACGTCTTCGTGACCTACGAACATACCAATTTGATAAATCATTTACAACAAATTCCTCTAAATCCCTACATGCCTTATGGAAATCCCAGTCCTCAAATTGTTGATGATAAGAATGACTCATATTAGAAAGGCGACTTAATATCCATCTATCCAAAGGAGTTCTGTCTTGAATTGCAATCGATTTGGTTGAATCATCAGGATCAAAACCATCCAAAGCAGCATAATCTGCATGAAAACGATAACAATTCCACAATGTCAAAAACATTTTTCCATACGTTTCTCTAACCCCATTAGGATCGAATTTCAATGGATTCCACGGCGCTCCTGCTGTAACCATATACCATCTCGTAGCATCTGCTCCCTCTCGGTTAAAGTGATCCCAGGGGTCAACAATGTTTCCTCTAGATTTGGACATTTTCTTTCCTTCGGCATCGAGGATTAAACCTAAACTTAGACAGCTCTTGTAGCAAAGTGAATCAAAAACAGATGTTGAAACTGCTAATAGAGTGTAAAACCAACCTCTTGTTTGATCTACTCCCTCACAAATATAGTCAATTGGAAAGTTGTTCTCAAAAGTCTCAGGATTATCGAATGGGTGATGCCATTGGGCAAACGATGCGCATCCTGAATCGAACCAACAATCCATCACAAACGGTTCCCTATTCATTCGTTCTCCAGTTTCGCTAACAAGAACAAACTGATCAACTATTGGACGATGTAGGTCAACATCGTCAGGGCATTCTGGATTATCTATACCAGCAGCTCTTGCCTTATCGACCTCTGCTTGAAGTTCAGAAATAGAACCAACACATTTCATCTCCCCGGATGCTGAACGCCAAACAGGTAATGGAGTCCCCCAATATCGCTCTCTACTAATTGCCCAATCCTTGACATTTCTCAACCATTCTCCGAATCGACGTTCTCCAACCCAATCTGGTGCCCATTCAACCTGATCGTTGAATTCCAATAAACGATCCTTTACAGCAGTCATTTTGACAAACCAAGAATCCATTGCATAGTATAACAGGGGATGATCTGTCCTCCAGCAATGAGGATAATCGTGAGAATATGACTTTTCACGATATAGAAGGTTGGATTCATGTAAAATTTCCATAATTTCTTCATCACAATCCTTGACATATCTGTTGTCTAGGCGTGAGTGAGTGCCTTTGACAAACCGCCCATCCATATCGACTGTATGTTGAGCCGGAAGACCAACTTCCATTCCTAAATTATAGTCATCTTCACCGTACATCACGGCGGTATGGACAACTCCAGTCCCATCAGTTGTAGTTACCCAATCTGCGCTCAAAACAGTCCAAGCAGAGGATGAGTCACCACCATCTACTGCTCCAGGGAATAGAGGTTCGTAAGAAAGGCCAATCAATTCAGAACCTGGAAATTCTTCGATGACTTCTACATGATGGCGGAGTACTTCCTTCGTTAGATCTTTAGCTAGAATCAACTCTTCTCCAATTAAAGCGCCTCCAAAACCTTCCCATGATGAAGGTTCTTCAAGGACTCGAACTTTGACATAACTTACATCTGGACCTACTGCTAAACCAACATTTCCCGGAAGGGTCCAAGGAGTTGTTGTCCACGCTAAGACAGAGGCATTAGAATTTTGTAATCTAAATTTAACATAAACTGAAGGCTCCTCTACTTCTTTGTATCCTAATGCTACCTCATGGCTAGAATAAGATGTTCCAGTTTGGGGGCAATATGGAAGTACTTTGTGACCTCTGTAAAGTAGACCTTTGTCGAACATTTGTTTCAAAGCCCACCAGCAAGATTCTACGAAATTATTGTCTAGGGTAACGTAGGGTTGATCTAAATCAACCCAAAAAGCCATTCTTTCAGTCATTTCCCTCCATGCTTCTTCATAAGTCCAAACGGACTTTCTACACTCTTCATTAAATTCGGCGATTCCAAATTCTTCTATGGCTTCGTTACTCATTAAATCAAGACGTTTCTGAACCTCAATTTCCACTGGTAATCCATGAGTATCCCAACCACCCTTTCTCTCAACAAAATGACCTTCCATAGCTTTCCATCGACAGACTAAATCTTTGTAGGTTCTAGCAACTACATGGTGTATTCCTGGACGTCCGTTAGCTGTTGGAGGTCCCTCTAGAAATATGAAAGGGGTATTGCCACGTCTAGCCTCAATACTTCGCTGAAATGTCCCTTCATCAGACCATAAACGCATAACCCCCTCTTCAAGTGATACAGGGTCCAGATCCCCAACAGGTTCAGGCGCAGGCATGGACCTACGGACTTTGGAAGATGTCTTCAAACTGATGGGGGAAAGGATTCAAATCCTCACGGAGGTTGAAATACCACCGTTATTGCCTAAAACTATGGACGATGTTCTCTCAACTACGGTGTCGGGCATGACCTGTATGTCATGTGTGGGAAGAGTCGAAGAGGCACTTAATTCATTGAATGGTGCTTACAATATTAATGTAAAATTAGAGTCAGGAAATGTTAGTTTTCAGGGAATCTCTGTTGAAAAGGCAGAACAAGCAATTATTTCTCTTGGATACAGTATTGGATTACCTGAAGTTGTCTTAACTAATATCGGAGATAAATTCAATTGGCGAGATGGAAGTGTTTGGAAGCAATCCGCACACAATACAAAATGGTGTTTAGTGGGTTGCAGCATAGGTGATTTCGGTACAATTGCAGCATTCCAGTTTATTTTCACAGACTCGGGTTGGAGCACTATGATGATTATGGCACTTGCAATGTTTAACGGAATAATGACTTCGATTGCGTTGGAGACATTTATTCTGATTAAACAAATGGGAGGAATTAAGCAAGCATTTAGAGTAGCTATAGGAATGTCCTTGATTTCAATGATAGGAATGGAAGCAGCGATGAACATAACCGACATACTACTAACTGGAGGTGCTATGCTCACACCTGGAGTAATCATTCCAATGTTAATCGCTGGTTTTCTTACTCCATGGCCATACAACTACTGGCGACTCAAAAAATATGGAATTTCATGTCATTAAACATCAATAAAAAAGAATCAAACATAAAATTTCATATCCAGTAAATCGGAACGTTCAATCAACCGAGATTAGAGAGGGGGGTGAAGGAACAATGACGGTAGTTGCTCTTCTCCAACTGAATTATACAGTGGGAGATATAGATGCGAATGTCAAATTAATAGAAAATGCTGTTGGAATTGCTCAAGAAAATGGAGCAGAACTGGCAGTTAGTTCTGAATTAGCCATATCAGGATATCCTCCAAGAGATTTACTTCAGAAACATGGATTTGTTCGGCAATGTATCGGAGCTACAAAATCCATTCAAGTATCTATTCCTACTATTGTCGGAACACCAATTCTTCCCGAAGCAGAACGAACCAAACCCGGTAATGGTGCGGTTAGAATCATTCCTGACCGTCCTGCTAGAGTAGTTACACAGAAGCAATTACTTCCGACATACGATGTCTTCGATGAAGAAAGGTATTTTCACCCTGATTCAAAGCCTGGAATACTGAGACTCCTGGATGGTCAAAATATAGGTGTTACAATTTGTGAAGATGCATGGCAACATGCTGGATTGGTACCATCGGATTACTCTGTAGATCCCATTGAACAATTGTCTTCTTTTTCTATCGATGGAGAAACTCTGAAAATGTCATTGAACTTATCTTCTTCTCCATATCACATAGAGAAGCAAGATACGCGGGCAGAAGTAGCTAGATGTGCTGCAAAAACACTGGAGCATCCTTTCTTACTTTGCAATCAAGTAGGTGCAAATGATGATCTAATTTTTGATGGAAGAAGTCTGATTGCGTGGCCAGATGGATGTATTATTCAGGCCCCTGCATGGAAAGAAGGAATCCTACTAATCGATACAGAAAAAAGAAATGGAAAATTTCTATTGCTTAATGAAGAAGATGTAATCCATTGTGAAATGTCTGATGGAGAACCCGCAATAGTTTCTCGTTATGCAGAATTATTAGATGCAATCACTGTAGGGGTTAGAGATTATTGCGAAAAATCGGGACTTGAATCAGTAGTGTTAGGAATGAGTGGAGGTATAGACTCGGCTGTTTGTGCTGCTGTTTGTGTTAGGGCTTTGGGATCAAAAAATGTAATCGGAATTTCAATGCCTAGTAGACATTCTAGCAATCATTCAATCACTGATGCGGAATTTACAGCAGAAAAACTAGGAATGGAATTATTATCTATGTCAATAGAGGAGATTCACCTTTCTGCTGAGTCAACATTAATTCAAGAATTAGAAAAAGGTCATGCTGTTGCAGCAGAGAATATTCAATCACGACTAAGAGGAATGTTGGTAATGGGAGTTGCAAATGCAAGAGGAGCGATGGCGATTGCTACGGGAAATAAATCAGAACTTGCGATGGGATATTGTACATTATATGGCGATATGGCTGGAGGATACTCACCATTAGGAGACATTTGGAAAACCGAGGTCTATGAATTAGCTAAAACAATTAATAATGAAGCAAAATCATCAGGTCTTGAGGGACCAATTAACCAGTCTACAATGACAAAACCTCCATCAGCTGAATTGGCGCCAGAGCAGACAGATCAAGATAGTCTCCCACCCTACGAAGTATTGGACTCAATATTACAATTACATATGGAGGAAGGGTTAGATTCAGATGCAATTTCTGGTTTCACTGGGCTGAATGTTACACTAATTTCTGATATTCTTCTTCGTTTTGCAAATAATGAACATAAAAGATGGCAGATGTCACCCTCTCCACGAGTCTCTAAAAGAGCATTTGGACAAGGTTGGAGACAGCCTTTAGCTGCAAAAAAGAATTAGGAGGTGAGACTATGGAAATCCCTTCTGAACTCATTTCAATGATTTCTGGAGAACAGGGACAAACAAAACAAAAAGCAGCAAGACTAGTAATTGACTTAGCGTCTGTCTCAGGAGCAAAAGAATTCATCAAATGTGATAATTCACACGTAAGTGGAGTTAGTGTGTTAACAGGGGGCCATGGATTACGCACATTTCTGTCAGATTTATCCAGTGATCCAGATGGTAAAGTGGCTATTCCTACAACACTAAACAGCGCTGGATGTGATCATGATAAAATGGATGAAATGGATATAGAATATCCTGAATTCCTGAAACAACAATTTGAAATTATACATGCATACATGAAACTTGGAATAAAGGCAACTCTTTCCTGTACGCCTTATGATAGAGGAATAGAAGAGGAAGGAATTGGATCTTGGGCAGAATCAAATGCAGTATGTTTTTCCAATTCATATACATCTTTAGTTACAAATAGAGAATCAGGATTGTCTGCCCTTGCCACTGCTCTTACGGGATGGGCTCCAAGATGGGGGCTCCATCTTCCAGAAAATAGAGTCCCAAACCTGAAGGTGAATGTTGAATGTAAAATGGACGATCCTACCGATTGGAGTATTCTCGGAGACTGGATTGGTGCTCAACGATCATCACATTGGAAGATGCCATGGGGACCTATGCCTTTGATTGAGGGGCTCCCCGAAAACCCAACTTTTGAAATGTTGAAATCTCTAACAGCAGCAGCTGCAAACTATGGTTGTCCTATGTTATGGATTGAGGATAATGAATTGAATACCTCAGAAATTCAGTCTGAACTAATCTTTAATGAAATTGAATTAACAAATAGATACAACGAACTCGCTCCAAGGGGAGAAGTCGATTTAGTCGTAATAGGATGCCCACAAGCAAGCGTTGGAGAAGTTCGTGCTACGGCTTCTGCAGTTAGAGCACATATGGAGTTAGGTGAAAAAATTCCGAATCATCGACTATGGGTTTTCACATCTAGTCACAACTACAAAACCCTAGAAATTGATGGTAGTGTGAACTTATTAGAAGAAGCAGGTGCCCTAGTTCTGAAAGATACCTGTCCAGAAGTGACTCCTTACAATCGTACAAAGTATAACCATCTTCTAACTAACTCTTTGAAAGCAGAGCACTATCTAACGAGTGGTCTGAATAATATGCCAACCAGTGTGGCAACAATCGAAGAATGTGTTGCTATTGCATTCGACCCTCTTAGAATTCAAGGAGAAAGACCCACTCTTGAAGAAAAAAGTCACGGAATTGTTCAATCAGCAAAAACACACCAGATAGGTAAAATCACTCTTAGAGGAGAAAGTCTACCTAGCCAAAATGAATGGGAAATCTATGGAAAAGCATTGGTGACAGATGTCCCAATCACGTATCTTGGATATGTTAATCGTGATACAGGAGTCATAGAAGATCCAGGACATCCATTGGATGGAGTGGCAATTGAAGATACCATCCTGATTTATCCTAAAGGGTCAGGATCGACCGTCGCACCTTATGTCTTAATGGGATTAATCTACACTGGTAAAGGTCCGAAGGGTATCGTTAATCGTGATGTTTGTCCACTATCAATGCCTGCTGCTTCATTATTAGGAGTGCCTTACGCAACTAAATTTGATGATGATCCATGCTTAGAAATCAATTCGGGGGATGAAATTATAATGAAATTAGAAGATGGAAATGTAGTATTAGAAGTAACTCAAAGGCATGATGCCTGAAGGGGTTAAGCCTTACGAGGCAACCCCCTCTCAAGGCCATGAGAGCCGTCGTTACAGGAGGAGCGGGTTTCCTCGGAAGCCATCTATGCGAGTCTCTTTTGCTTGATTTTAACGAAATTTGTGTAATCGACGATATGTTTAGGGGAAAACAAAAAAATCTGGAAAATTGTAAAGCATCAGCAGCAGAGATGGGCATTCCATTTCATATCGTAATGAAAGATGCTAGTAATCCTGAAAGTTTTGAAATTGCACTTCGTCGTTTGGGAGGTAGTGTAGATGTTGTATATCATCTGGCTGCAATAAACGGAACTAGATGGTTTCATGAAAGACCTGATTTAGTTGTCAGGATAAACCATGATACTTTAGAGAATGCTTTGAATTTCGCTACATCTCAAGGAGCGCGATTTATTTTTACAAGTAGCCCTGAAGCTTGGGGAGATCAAACAACAATGCCCTTGGGTGAACATAGCGAGAGTATTTTTTCTCCGTCTAGGATTCATCAACGTCACTCATATGGAGCATCGAAATATATTGGAGAATTACTTGTTCAACACGCAATTCGGACACATTCAATTGATGCAAGAATTGTCAGGCCGTTCAATTCATATGGGCCCAGATTGCCTGGTGACAGCCATGGACAAGTTGTGTCTATGCTTCTTGAAAAATGTCTGTGTGATGAACCAATGGAAATTCACGGAAATGGAACACAAACTAGATGCTTTACTTGGGTTGAAGATGTTGTCAGAGGAATTAAACTGGTAGGAGAACTAGGTATTGGTATTGATGGAACTGAATTGACCGGAAGAGCATTTAATCTAGGTTCGGTTGTCGAAACTTCAATCTTAGAATTAGTCGAGATGTGTATTGAAGTAAGCGGATCAACTACACTACCAATCAAGACTCTAGCACACCCTGGAGATACGTCAAGGAGATTGCCTGATATCTCTGAATCTCAACGGGCTTTAGGTTGGAACGCAGAAGTACCCCTAATTGAAGGAATAGAAAGAACATGGGCCTGGATGAAAAATAGATAATTGTGACGCTGAGGTGCTGAAATGGAAAAACAACAACGTCTAGAAGGCTTGAAATCAGCCCATATTAGAGAAATGGAAAATAGAAATATTAGAGTTAGTACTAGAATCGAAGATTTTTTAGAAATAATTGTCGAGTTAGAAGATATTCATGGAGAAGCTAGAGTTTCCGACATTGCATCTAATCTTGCAATATCTAGACCCACAGTAGTTCGAATGCTAGGAAAAATGGCAAATGAAGGTTGGATAGAAAAAATCCCATACAGACCTGTTAAATTATGTCCGAAGGGAAGACAACATGCAGAATGGATGAGAGAAAGACATAGCATTCTATTCTCATTCCTTCGACTTCTGGGAATAGAAGAAACAACCGCTCACCATGAGACTGAGGGAATTGAACATCACCTATCGGAGTCTACAGTTAGAAGAATAGAAAAATTAATTCATCGATTGGAACAATAATACTCCTTACTATCCCATCATCAGTTAAGGGGCGAAGTTGTGGGTTCAACAAGGGAAGATCTAATCTCTCAAACTAACGAGTTAGGATCTATTTCAGGGACATATATCGAAGTTACTCAGGCAGCAATATTGAGTTCTATTCTTTTCATCTTAGGTGGAATCTGGGCCTTTATTTCTCCAAATGGTATCGTAAATAATGGGGAATTATCAATTATTGAATTTGCTATTATCGGAACTATTATTGCATCTCATGGTTGGATTATGTCTTTTGCTCTCGGTGCAGGATTTGATGTTCTTCCTTTCGTGCATAAATTCATTCCCTACCAAGAAGCATCTCTAAAGTCGGTTCAAAATATGAATCTTGCAGGGACATCAATTATTTTCTTGGGTATTATAATCGGAGATATCGAGATTTTTCATCAATTTTTACTGGTAGGAATGTCTGCATTTGCATTCCAATATATTCATCTTTGGAACCCAATTATAACTTTATTAAAAAATAGAAAGTTAGAACATTCTGACCCTGTGGGATTTTCAGGAATTTTACCCGCTGTAACGATTGGCTTAGGTTCATTTATTTGCATTTTTTCCGGATTATTCTCCGATGAAATAGATGCTTTGTTTCTATCGATGTGGTTGACGATAGGGCTGATTTGGACTCCAATTTGTTGGGCATTAATTCTAAGTTATTTCAATCGTAGAATGAATTGGAAAATAATTTCGACAAATCAACTATCCTTTAGGAGTATAATTCTAGGATTAATGATTCTTCTACATTCATCCAGTGAGATAATGTTGTATTTTGAACAGATAGAGAATTCAATTGCTTATTTTCTAAGAGGAGGTTTGATATTAACACTTGGACTGATGATAAATCCACATCGTATCATCCATAAGTGTCTATCAGGCGGACATTATAATGCACTAATTGTTGTTTCATCGCTATTTATTCCATTAATTGGATTTATGGCCATTTTCTACTGGATTGTGGATGAAAACTCTCCAAGATTATTCGTTTATTTGGGTAATGGATTTTTAATGATAATTCCAATTAGTGTAGGAATAACTACAGGCTATATCTCAACTATACATGAAGATCATCTTCACAGAAGAGAGGAGTATCGGAAAAATGGTTGGCCTACTAGTATTATACTCATTATTGCTACAATTACTCTTTCTGGTCCTTTCCTTCGAGAACAAATGTTTGAAAGTTTACCATTGAGACTTAGAACATTAGTAGTCGCATTCCCATTTTTGTTAGCATTATTCAGAATGGCTTCATGGTGGAAAGAAGAATTAATTCCGGAAAAAGGATCTTGGGAGCGAATACCAATGTTTTGGAATGAAATTAATGAACCATTAGATCCATATGAATTCAAATCTGAAGAGTAATTTGACGTAAATGAATAATCGCTTCATTTGAAAATCCAAGAACTGTAACTAATTCTCCCTCAATCAATTTTGTAAATTCTTTTGCAGGTCCAGCCATATCATATCCACCAGCTTTTCCTCTCCATGAATCAGAAGAAATGAGCCTCCCTAATACTTGCTCATCTAATTTTTCGAATTCTACAACAGAGTATTCTAGAAATCTATCTATTCTAGGTTCTTCTAATCTAAAATCGATTATCGCAGTTGCAGACCATACCAAATGTCTACATCCAGAAATATCTAGTAGCATCCTCAAAGCAGAGATTTCATCAGTAGGTTGCCCCAGGGCAGTGTAAACATCATTCGGATCCTCTACAAGAGTATCTCCTACAATCCAAATATCTGGGGGATAAATTAAATTATTATCTTCAGCATTTTGTTTTTCAAGAAAATATTGTATTTTTGCTCTTGTAATTTTATCTTCTAATACAAATGTAACTTGGGATGAAACTTCGCCTTCAGATATTTTCTCTTCTCCCGCAAGTGGTTTTACATTTATTTCGATTGAATTAGGAAGATTTTCTGTTAACCATTCCATTCGTCTAGACGACGCTGAAGCCAAGCGGATTCTTGACGCCATAATTACACTCACACCATGGAGGCGTTTATTTCCTCCCCGTGCCTCCTGATCAACGGTGGAGATATGAGCGACGCCAATAAACGAATCCCGACATTTGTAAATGGGCTTGATCAAAGAATGCAAGGAGGGATACCTCAAGGCCATATCGTGTTACTGGCCGGAGTCAGTGGTTCAATGAAATCAAGTCTTGGTTTCTCTATGCTGTATAATGCCGTGAGAGAAGGTCAAGCTAGTGGAATCTATGTAACAATGGAACAAGGAAAATCTTCCCTACAGGGACATATGGCCAATATGGGAATGGATATTGAAGACCCTAAGGTTAGATCGTCTATTGCGATTATTGATTTAGCTGATTTACGTGTTCAACTTGACAAAAAGAAAATGCTTGATTCAGAAGTCGATTGGATGGGGCAACTAATCAGACAATTAACCAATTACAGAGAATCAATTGGTTTCGATGTTCTTGTTTTCGATTCATTGGGTGCTTTCTTCACATTGACAAAAATGCCAAATCCAAGAGACGCCATTTTCAAGTTGTTTGAAGCAGTTAGACGCTTAGGCCTTACAGCATTCTTCATTTGTGAGATGACAGGGGAAGAAAAGAAGCAATTTGGAGAATTCGGAGTAGAAGACTACCTTTCTGATGGTGTTATCCACCTAACTATGGAAAGAACCGGAGATCATGTCTCCAGAAAGTTAGCAATAGTCAAAATGAGACATACAGATCATGTTCTTGGTTATCATCAATGGGTATGGAATCCTACTGAACAAAAATTTTCAATCAGTTAATCATTCAACAGTGACCGATTTTGCTAGATTTCTAGGTCTGTCCACATTTCTATCTAATTCAATTGCGGTATGGTATGCAATTAATTGTAGTGGGATCACACTAAGCATTGGACTCAATGATTCTTCTGTAGGAGGTATAGTGAAACAAATATCACCATGCTCAGCAATGTTATCTCCTTCGGTATGAATAAGGATGATTTTGGCACCTCTTGCTTTACATTCTTGAATATTTGAAATCGTCTTATCTCTCTGAATATCATCAGGTGCAATTACTACAACTGGACTTCCCTCTTCGAGTAGAGCAATAGGCCCATGCTTCATCTCACCAGCAGGATAAGCTAAACATGGGATGTACGCTATTTCCATTAATTTTAGAGCCCCCTCACTAGCGACTGGAGCAGAAAAACCTCTTCCAAGAAATAATACTGATTTAGCGTCCTTTATCGCTTGAACTGCATCCAAATAAGATGCGGAGGAATTAATGATAGATTCTGCTTGTGTTGGAAGTTCTCTCATCGCCTTGACTAGAGAACGTCCTGCTGCTCGTGGAAGATTTCGCGACCGCCCAATTTGAAGAGCAAATAAATTCAATGCGGCTATCATATTTGTGAACGCTTTAGTTGATGCTACTGCTTGTTCTGGACCAGAATGAATGTAAACTCCATGACCACATTGCCTGGCAACAGATGAACCTACAACATTGATGACTCCTCTTACCTCAGCATCATTTTCTTGAATATACTTTACAGCCGCTAAAGTATCAGCAGTTTCACCAGACTGGCTAACTGCAAAATGTAAAGCCTTAGGATCGATCACCGGGTCATTTTGTCTAAATTCTGATGCAACATGAGCAAAGGAGGGGACTCTTGCTAAATGTTCTATGGCTAAACGTCCTACTTGAGCGGCATAAAGAGCAGTCCCACATCCTATTAATCGTACGTGAGGAATGGCCTTCATTGTTCTCTTAGACATATTCAATCCCCCTAGTCTAGCAGTCCCCTCACTCAACAAAGTTCTTCCAGAAATACATTGCCGTAATGCTTCAGGCTGTTCGTGGATTTCTTTTAGCATGTAATGTGGATAATCACCGAGCTCCGATTCACCCCATTCTTCTTCGATAGTTACTACCTCATGCTCAGTTGAACCTTCAATTCGATGGGTACTGAGTCCATCTTTGGATACAACAGCGATATCTCCATCTTCTAAGTAAACTACCTTTTGAGTATGTTCTCCCAATGGATGAGGATCACTAGAAATAAACATTTCAGATTCTCCTAATCCTATTACTAATGGGGAACCATTTCTAGCACAAATGATTTGATTTGAATCATAAAACATCACACACAATCCCCATGTTCCACGTAATACTTGTAATGCACTTCTGACAGAATCAAGAGGATCTAATCCTTCTTTACGTGCTCGTGAAATTAAATGAACAATGACTTCAGTATCCGTCTCAGAATTGAAAATAATACCATTACTTTCAAGAATTTTCCTTATCGCAGATGAATTCTCAATGATGCCATTGTGAACAATTGCGATATCTTTTTCCATCGATAGATGGGGATGAGCATTATTATTTGTGACTCCACCATGTGTAGCCCAACGAGTATGAGCAATACCCATAGTTCCATCAATTTTATCGGGAAGAATAGATTCTAAATCTTGAATCCTCCCAATTGTCTTGTGAACTTGGATAGAATCATTCTTTACCGCAATTCCTGAAGAATCATATCCTCGGTATTCAAGCCGGTTTAGACCCTTAATCAGAATTGGCATTGCATTTCTGTCACCGATATATCCGATTATGCCACACATGGCAATCAAACTCCAAATCTCTCATCACAAACAGGACAATCAACAACAGAAATACTTGGATCTCTCAAAGTAAACACGGCACTACAAGAAGGACAAGATACTTGTCTATCAATCATCCCAAGAGTCGAAGGATCGGGAGGTGGAGGTAGATCTCCCAAAGATGGAGAACCAGGAGGTGAAGGTAAATCCCCTAAAGAGGGAGAGCCAGGAGGTGGGGGTAAATCCCCTAAAGATGGAGAACCTGGAGGTGGGGGTAAAGGTAGTTCACCCAACTCATGGAGGGTTTTCTCTTGTTGCCTTTTTAGGCGGCGTTCTTGTCTTGGACTTTTTACCTGAACTTCTTTTGGAACCGGTTCTGATTCTTCTTCTGGTTCAACGGTAACTTGAGGTAAAACCTCTTCTTGTTTATCTTCTTCATCAGGTACCGATATCACAATAGTGCTCTCGGGGAGTAGTTCGATATCTGAATCATCAAATTCATCAATAGAAACAACTGCTATCTTTACTTTGGATCTACTTCTTCGTCTACGGACAACCAAAATCATTCCAAGTAAGATATTGGCTGAAACACAAGCCACTCCACCTAAAAGAGAAATTGTTCTCCAAGTGTTTGAATCAACACCAAGAATAATTCTAATTCTATCAAATAGATTAGAGGATGATTGATCGAGCGATTTATCGAAAACTAGAGCACGTAATCGGACTTGTCCTAAGACATCTATCAAAATAACAAGTTCTTCATTTTCTGAACTATATTGAGCATCAAGAAGTCGGCCAGGGCTCAACCTAATTCCAATACCGATGTCTTCATCAAAAACTCCAACCCCGACTAATGGCTGATTATTGGTTCCAACAGCGTCCATTATGATGAAAACTTGATCATTTTTATCAATAAGGGAGATATGTCTAATTCCCGGAGTAGACAAAGATGTCTCGTTTTTATTATCAAAAGACGTATCTGCCTCTGTGAGGGTTAATTGCATTGAGTAACCATCTCCAATTGTCCATGCAGTGTAAATTCGATCGATTCCGTTTTCTGACAGAACAAGCAAAACAGGATTATCTCCATCTTCAACTACATCCTTTCGGAATAACCAATTCTCATTTCCTAAATCACCGTGAGCATACCAAATAGCATCAACCAATAATCCAGATGGAAGTTCCTCACTATGAGTATAAAGAAGATGAGTAAATTCTTCTCCTACCTCGATATCAACTGGTGAAACAGAAGAATGATCGATTACAATATTTGGAATCACGGGGTCAGAAATTATCCAAGAAGAATTGTCAAACGAGGTAGTTGAATGAATTGTAAAAACTGATGTTGTATCTGTGTATGATCCCGAACTAAAGATATCACGATAATATCCCGCAATAGCAACAGTATCTCCGTTTACATCTATGTCAAGACCGAAGTAAGAACCCTCTGAAGACAGTAACGGTTCCATTAAGTCAATAGTTGGAGGAGATTGACAAGATTCATCGATTGTTGTATAATACAAATGAGTCCTGTAAAAACCGAAATCATCCAATTTCTGTCCAGTCCATGTAACATGAGTTAATCCATCACCAACAGAAGTCGTAGCAATGGCACCCATCCACCTTTCATCAAAATCTCTCTTACATGTTTGAACATTCAATTGAGAAGAAACCCTATGTATGCTTAGCGAACGAGCATCGACACTAATCAGGTGACCTTCTTTTCCAGTTAATGATAATTGTAATGGAATTTCTACATCACTCAGTGTTGTAACAGAACGTGAGGCTCCTAATGTTGCATTGACTAAGGGTATCCAATATGTTTGTTCATTATTTTCCCAATTTAGATCTAGTGACGGTGTGGCCTTTACCCTAATATGAAGAATAGATGAATCATTAGATATCAAGGAAATAGGTACATTTGTTACAGTACCACCGGAAATGATTGATTCTGTAAAGTTACCATATTCTACCCAACCCATTTCTGTTTCAAATTCAACAGTAAAAAGAACCGATGTGGCAGTTTCACTACCAATGTTCTCTACGGGAACCTTCAGTTGGAATTGCTCACCAAAACGAGGAATATCTGGAGAAGTCTGAACTATTCCATCAATTAGGTTAATATCAACTCCATTTGGTCTGTCTAAAATAGTATATGTTGAAGAAACCGTATTCCCGTACACATCATCTTCATTCGAAAGGGAATTTGCAGGATCAATTAACATCTCAATTGTGGGGGTTCCTGATTCAGAAGGAGCCCAATACATAACAACTTCAACGGAGGAACCAGGTTCAATTCTAGCTACTGTAAGTTCGTACTTCAGGGCGCCATCTACTCGTAATTCTAATGGCACATCCTCAGCAACTTTATCACCAATATTTCTCATTACTCCAATTACTCCAATGTCGCTATTCACATATGCTTGATCACGAAATAGCCCATTTATTGTGAATGACAAAGATTGCTCCATCTCTAATTCAGCGGCAGGTGGATCGTTATCTACAACAATATCCCTGCGAATTTCTTTGGAAACGTAGTCATTCTCTCCAACTATTCGAACTGCAAAACTATACTGTCCATCTGGAGTAATCCTTACTCCATTTTCCTCTTCAAGAGTATTCCAGTACCAATTCCACTCTTTATCAATTAGTTGCACATTATTATTAGAAAATTCAATACCTGTTTTCCAATCATTATTTCCTACACGATATTGTAATTCATTATTGCCATAACCTGAGCGAAGACCTGTTACTTCGACGTCACCACTAACTGATGAAATGCCAGTAGGTGTTTCTAAGCCCAATTCATAAAATCCTAAATTGAACGATCGAGAAATATTTTCGCTAAAGGTATTGTTTTCACCATCATATGCTCTTGCTCGT